>CAIMVD010000373.1 GCA_903844815.1 uncultured Bacteroidota bacterium
ATAAACGCGATCATAGCAAAAAGGTAAAGGAGCTTATCGCTCAGGCGATTTGCTTGTTTACGGATCAGATTAAGGCAGGAGAATATCTCGAAAACATACACCAACAAATGCCTCGTTATATAATCGAAAAAACCAAATGTATAAATATAAAAAACCAAATGTATAAATTTACACTCCCGATTTTTAAGTACTTTTCATCAATAAACAGGCACAAAACGCCCATTAAATTGCATCAAAATGGCCCGTGAATCCACCGCATAATAATAAAACCCAGACCAAGTCCAATCCCGATTCTTATAACTATATTCAAAAAACTGTTTCTCTGTTTTAAACTAGCAACCTCAAGTTGAAGATTGCTTACATCGTTTTTAGTATTATCGACAATCCGTGCTATCTCCCCTACTTTATTCTCCAGGCTTCCAACCTTATCTGACAACTGCGAGATGTCAGCTTTAAGTGATTTAAGTTCAACCAGAATATAATTAGATACCTTCTGCTGGCCCTCCATCAGCCTGGCATGTTGCTTAAGAAGCCTCGAAATATCTCCAAACTGCTCCTCATATACATTATCCTGAAGAGATAGCATCCTACCTATAGCGCCGAGGTCATCAATATTAAGACTCATGCCCTCACGCGTTTTATCGCTTAACGGAATATTTTCATAACGGTCGCTCATCTCTTTTCTATTTTTATTTTTGGATTAAACATTCTTGTTGTATCAGCTGCCGGTTGCTCACTCTTCTTTTTAACCTCAATTATGAGGCCCTGCATATAGGTTAAAAAGTCGGCTTTTGTCAATGCCTGATCATTAGCAAGGTATTTCATATAAGAATCCCTAAGTGCATTATGTGAAAGAACCAGGCTATTCTGACCATCCTTCAGGTTATATAGTAAATCCTTTGCTTCCTGCACGTTTTTACGCACCAGCTTCACTTCTGACACCAGGACAGTATCTGACGCTACTAATGTTTTCATCGTAACCTGAACCTTATACAGAGTAACAGCCGCGCCGCCTATCATAGTTACAGCACTGACAATAGCTAAGAATAAGCCTATATATTCTTTTATAACTTTAAACATTTTAATGTCATTTAAATGGTAATTAAACACCTCTTTTTAAGCAATTAAACGGTGGCCGGAATTCCATCCAAAGCCTCCCTTAGTTCCAGCGAACCCTCAACAGGCGTATAAACGACGGTATCATCCTCAGTCTTCCAAATATTGACCTCAAACCTGTAGTGACCGGCTTCTGCGTCAACAAGATCTTCCGGGAGCAAAGTAAATTCCGCATTGCCAGAACTTGGGTGCCCTACTATACCTTTTTTTTTCAATGTTGGTTCTGAACCAACACCTCTACACACAACTAGTTCTGCTTCATACCCGGCAAGATCAAAAGCGTCATTCTCTTCCCGGACCGAAACTATATACACATGCCTGCGACCCTTAATTATTTCCATTTTAATCAGTTTTAACGTTTATATCATTTTCTAACACATTACCTTCAATCATATTTTGGCGTAGTGTTCCAGATGGATCTCCTGTCAACAGGGTGCCGTTTAAATCTTTTTTATTCAGGTTGCCCCTTAACTGAGTGTGACTTATTACGCCTTTAATGTTCGGGTTGCTTAAACTCCCACTGGGCTTTGTTGCCGCAAGCGCCCCTTTCGGATTGCTTTTCACCATATAGCCTTTTACTACCAAAGCCTCTTCAATCATTCCGCTTAAATTCCCGGCTAAGCCCGATCCTGATGGATTACCCCCCATTTTAAAGATTATTGGATCTGAGCCACTATTATGCCTGGTGAAATAAATGAAAAGTATATGCGCCTGTATTAATGTAACAACGGCTGAAAAGGAACGATTGTAAGCCTCCTGCATTCTCAATACATGTGATTGTACTAATATTGGCCTACTCACAAACTGGTTGTGACAGCTATCAGCCAATACAAGAAACGAATGTGCGACCAGGACAATCAGATTTTGACTCTGACCATGACAAGAATTGTTAACTGTCAGAATTAAACCTGGAATAATTAATGAACCTTCAGAAGCTTGGCCATGAAACGTATCCTTAATGCCTAACCTGTGAACTTGCTTAACCTTTATATTATAGGTATTATTAACATGCTTCGAATCCTGAGTGAATAGCCGCTTATTTTGAGCAATAATAATTTTCTCGGCAAATTGTTTATGAACAGCATCATTAATTATAAGTCCAGCTCCAATATGCTCCTCTGATAATAAAATGCCACCATTAACAAAATGGCCATGAACCACCCCATTAAGAATCAGGACTATATTGTTTGTAAAAGTTACAGTGTTGGAATAGTGATAACATATTCCCCCAAAAACAATTACAGACTTATTTTGAATTAGCAATGGCCTCTCAGCTGTATGTAAATGCCGCGAACTATTTGTAACCAAGTCGTTTCTTCGAATCAGTACCGGCTCACCAGCAACCTGCAAATGCACAGAGTTCGCTGCGAGCAATACTTTATTATGAGCCAATTTCAAATTATCAGACTCATGCCAGTGCAAACCATCACCCGATTCTAAATAATGGACCGAAATTAACCTAACATGCCCTACCCTGTGGCTATGCAAGGTTTCTCTTACATCTGCAGTTTTATTCTGCAAAACAACTAACTTTTCTGACAGTTGTAGATGACGCGAATCCTGTACTTCCAGATCTCTTTTTATAAGCTCCTCTGTTAAGGTTATTAAGCCATCAACATATTGACCATGTACTATTTCTGATGCATCCAGGTAAATATTATTCACAACCGATATATTGCCAATTGAGTGACTGTGGCTGCTTCTCCTTGCAATCAAAGTCCTGTTGTGAATAAGCTCAATCCTCTCAGCTCCGTGTAAATGCACCGATTCAAACGGAATAAGCCTTATATTCTCTAAAAATACCAGGTCTTCTGTTTCATGTCTATGCAAACACTCCTGTATAACCAGTGTTATAGCCTGAACAAGAATGGCCTTTTCTGAAGCATGCTGATGATACGCCTCCCTGGGAGATAAAATAAACACTTGAGCCAACCTAACCCTGTCTGCAGTATGCCTGTGATACCCCGACGCTCTGCGCAATGTTGACCGTCTGGGATAAATCACCCTGCCCTGTGAAACCCTTAATTTTTCAGCTCTGTGATAATGAAATGAATCTCTAACGATCAGATTCCTGCTTAAAGGCAACTCTGCAAGTACCAGTTCAGTCTCTGATAAATGAACATGCAATGAAACATTAACCTCAAGCCTTATCCCTCTCACCAGTACAATACCGTCAGTTGAATGATGATGGGACGACAAACTAACTGTCAGCGCTTTTTGCTGAATCAAAAATACACTCTTTACCTTATTTGTGTGACTCGCATCCTGTATCCCGAGTATCTTGTGTTCAACCAAAACAAGAGCCCCATCCACAAATTGCCACTGCTCCGAATCAACTATTTCAAGTGTGACCTCAATCGATAATGCGGCCGATACTGAAGCAAATCCCCCCGAAAATGCCTGGAATAATTTACCCTCGCTCAGTGTTATTTCATCTGATGCAACAAAATGGTACGACTTTAGAATGAAAAGTGTCGAAACTATAGTCAGACTACCCACAATAATTCCAACCCCGTCAGCTGCTGCTATAAACAAATCGTTTTCAACAGGCACAAGATTATCGGCAGAATGAGAGTGACTTGCATCCAGTACTGCAAGGGTTGAATTAACGCCCAGGGCTGTAATTACTGTTGCTGTACCGTCACTGGCTGCTGAAAGAACATTGTTTTCAACAAGTATCAGATTATCGACAGAATGAGTATGACCTGCCTCCCGTGCCGCGATGGTTGAACCAACGCTCAGTGCTGCAATTACTGTTGCTGCTCCGTCAGTGGCTGCTGAAAGAACATTGTTTTCAACAAGTATCAGATTATCGACAGAATGAGTATGACCTGCCTCCTGTGCCGCGATGGTTGAAACAACGCTCAGAGCTGCAATTACTGTTGCCGCGCCGTCAGTGGCTGCTGAAAGTGAGTTGTTTTCAACGGGTATCAGATTATCAACAGAATGAGTGTGTCTTGCTTCCAGTACTGCAAGGGTTGAAACAACGCTAATGACTGAAATTACTGTTGCTGCTCCGTCTGTTGCCCCGGCAAGCTTCCTTGCAACTGTAAGAACCCCGGCAACGGTAGCAACTCCGTCTGTTGCCCCGGCAAGCTTCCTTGCAACTGTAAGAACCCCGGCAACGGTAGCAACTCCGTCTGTTGCCCCGGCAA
>CAIMVD010000374.1 GCA_903844815.1 uncultured Bacteroidota bacterium
CTGCCCAAATAACATACGATAGGTTTAAAACCTCCGAAAAACCTCGAAGAACCACAGAAAACATGATTAAATTTGAAGCAAGCGAAATAAAGGGTTCAGGTGAATTTATGAATCGCTCAATTTAGGTTGTAGTTATCTTTTATTATTTGTTTTTTACACAATGAATTGAAAATCCAGTATTTTTAGGCATATAACCAATAGTATAATAACCCGTGCTCACAAATGCACCCAGCGGCGAATGCTCCCACCAGCCTCCATAACTTGAGTGTACAAAAGAACCGTCCCATAATCTCGAACCAGCATCTTTTATAGCTCTAAAGCTTTTCTCTACATCGCTTGAAGAATTATTAAAATAGTCAATTAGATTTTCCCATTCTTCTCTTGAAGGGACGTGGTAACCAACTGGACAAATATCTTCACTTAGCTGCGCTGCATACCAATTATAAATTCCACCATATGAATCCTTATAACTCGAATTATTCTGATACCAACAATAAGTTCCACGACTCGAATTAGTCCAACTTTCATTTTCTTCCGCAAGTGGGATAGGAGTTCCTCTATTATATTTCGTGGTTTTAAGGTTCTCAGTCAACCATACTTGTGATCCAAGGACCACCGTATCATATGTATTTCCATCACCATCAGTTGGTAATCCTGATTTTCTCTTTTCTTTCTCGCAACTTTGAGATAGAAAGACCAGAGCAAGTAGTATAAGGAAAGATCTCAATTTTTGCATTTCAGACTAATTTGAATCCATAATTTTGTAAAATGTACTTCAAATTATGAAAGTAATTTGTTTATTGATTCTATCCTAATCAAAAGAACATAGTATTCTGAATCCCGGTGGTTGAGTGAAATTTTGCGATGTTGAACTAAATCCCGCCTCCGCGGGATAGCTTTGAAAATTACCTGATTCTTTCTATAATGCAGAATTATTCATCACTAAAATTACAGTATATGAGAATCCCGAGTACCCGGGACAGGTTTTACTATGGTAGGGCAGGCCATTATGCTTGTTCCTGAATTTGAAAATGTTGTCCGTAAGCTTGAGCAACAATTTGTCTTGCGCGGACAGAGTAAAGGGAACTCTTTGCCGCACCAGCCCTTCTTAAACAGCGTATTGTGCTGACATTGATCTATTCTGCCGGTTTGCGTAGTCAGGAGGTTATTAATCTGAAAATATCTGACATTGACACTTCGACAAGCTCAGTACAGGCTTTGACCGAAGAGTAATCCACATCCGTCAGAGTAAATACAAGAAAGACCGAATTGTTCCACTTGGCGAAATCATGGCATTTATAACCATACCACAAAGCGTAATCTGGCTTTGCAGTTCGTTGATAGTAAGAAGCCTGATATTGATGTCTTAATAAACCAGACATTACCACCTGAGACCCGCCTGCAGAGGTTCGTAAGGCTTACGGGAGTAGATCCATGCATGTGTCGGGTGTGTAAAGCAGGCCGAATGGTTGTCATAAGAGAACTTCCACGAATAAGATCGCCAGGGTGGTTCACTGAAATCCAACAAGCAATATTCGCTGGGTGCGGCGCACCGCTCATATTCCTGTTTATTATGTTTAGGCATTCGTTTGTCGGGAGGAAAGTTTGGAAATACTATAGTCTCGTTAATTGATAATCATTGATTAATAGTCCGGGAGAAAGATTTAATCTAACTGTCAGATTACGAATCATCTCTACAGTCAACTTACGTTTTCTGTTAAGAACCTCTGAGACCCTGTTTTTACCTCCAATCGCGTCTGCCAGGTCTACTTGTTTTAATTGCATTTCTTCCATTCTGATCTTGATTGCTTCTATAGGGTCAGGGGCTTCTATTGGATAATGCTTTTTTTCATAATCGTCTATCATTAATCCAAGTATATCAGCTTCATCACTTTCTGTAGTTCCTGTTTTAGTATCGAATACTAACTCAAGTCTTTTTAAAGCTGTTTGGTAATCTGCTTCTGTTTTAATTAGTTTTATATTCATTGCCTTAGTTTTATATTGTATTTGCATCAATCTTCTCATATTCAGTATGAGTCCCAATGAACCTTATAAAGATCCATTGTTTTTCATAATTAAATTTTACTACCAGTCTATAGGAATTGCCCTTGATATTAAATACAATCCTACTGTCTTTAAGAATACTTGCATTTGCGTAAGTCTGCTTAACATCAATTGGGGTTTTCCAGTCTGAATTCATTGCAGTATCATACCAGGTCTTCAAATACTGTTCTGAATCTGAATGTTTCTCCCAATAATGCCTTAAAGTACTTTTAGCAAATATCCTCTCCATTTGATTATAAATCCAGATGCAAAATTAATAAATAATTCCCAAAACGGGAACATTTTTAACAGAATCTTAATCTGTCAATAAGGAAAAGTCCAGAAAAATTGTCTGTCTGCAATTTATGATTTGATAATCTTATATCATCATCGAACCTGTTTGGGAACTTTTTAATGCTTAAATATAACGGACACGCATAAGGCCAGTGGCGGGTTGCGTACAGTTTCTTTTCGAGCTTAGAAGATTTTTATACGGTGCAAAATGCCTCGTTTGCCTGAAATGCCAGACATTGGCTTTATGCGATGTTACGTAGCGAAGTTTATTAACTTTCGATGGATAATACCCTTGACAATCCGGTTCTTATCTCATTCATGATTATACCGGAAATATTTCCTAATTTTTTAATAAACCTTTCTTGTGAAATTGAACGGACTTGAAAACAATCTCATATCTGTTCTTCCAATCAGTTATCGGAACTATTACTCTCAATGGTAATTTTCCTAATGAATCATCATTAACGATTACTGCCGGTCGGATTTTCTTTATCTCAGCACCAATTGTTGGATCAAGATTTATCAACCAAACTTCACCTTACTTCATAAAAGTTCTCAAAATCCAGATCTGAAAATGCAGTCAATTCTTTGTCAGTCCTGTAATCATGTGATAAAGTATTGGCAGCTTTTTTCATATTATTTTTGTCTTCTTTCAACCTTATAGAGTGAATTGCTTTTTCAATCACAAGAATTCGTTTCTCTATAGGTAGTCTTTCAATTTCTTTTATTATCTCGTTTGTTCTCATGTATAGTCATTTAAGTCCGCAAGATAAGAATAAAACTGCATTTCTATTTGACTTCTAAATCCTGCAAGCAGTATTTTCCTATTATGCTGCATAACGGCGGCGGGTTTAATTAGTGGGCGACCGTGTCGGGGCTGGTAGTGTTTTTTGCCAGTCCCGGCAGATGGGTAAAATGCCACTTGTCAAGGTTGAGCTGACTTATTTTTTTATTGACCTGATGAATTCTCCTGCAGTCATGACGGGTATTTTATTTTCCTTAAAATCTTGCTGATTTCTGGTTATTATTAAGTCCTGATCGTTTTCAATCGCGGTATAATACTGAATAGCATCTTCAAAGACACGGAATTCAGAATTGAGTGCTAAATCAGTTATTTTATCGTCAAGAGGCAGGACATTAACAAGGACTTTGAATTTTCTTAATGCGTTTCTTACCTTCATTTCTGGATTCTGCTTTGACAGAATATAGTGTGCATCAGCAAGACAAAGAGAAGAAATTGAAAGCTTTACTTTTTTCTTGTCAGCAAGTGAAAAGAGTTTTGCTGCTTCTGTATAAAATGGCATTCTATTGGCAAGCAGATCAAGAACAATATTAGTATCAAGAAATAGTTTTTTCATGAATATTTCTTTATCAAGTATTCAGTGCGGTCCTTTTTATAATCATAATCTTCAGGAAGAGAAACTACTCCACTTAGACTTTTAACCAAAGGAGTAATCTCAATATCATCAGAATCCGGTTTTGTAACGAAGTCAAGATACGATTCAATCATTTTTGAAAGACTAGTCCTACGATGTTGAGCATATTTCTTTGCTCGGGATATTACGTCATTGTCAAGTTTTATTGTAAGCTTTGTGTCCATCATATTATTATTTTGTCCGTACAAAGATGCCATATGTGTACGTATGAAACAAATTTAGGCATGCAAATTTTGCAACAAATTAAGATGTAAAATCAATCGATGGTCAGTGCGTTATATTTAGGCCATTTAAGTCTAGGTGTCTGGTAGTCAGGTCGCACGATGGCTTAAATATAACGGCTCGGCGGTTGCGGTAGTAAACGTTGGTGGCGCCGTCCGCCGTTACGTGTCCTGGTACTTTAGATCGGATTAGTCCCGGCGGGCAAGCCACCATCCCGAGGGATCGGGACAGGTGCCGCAATTTTTGCAAGTCCCGGCGAACGATAAAGCTGTCTCGGTGGAAGGAACTGTCCAGAGCCGGTTTTACGATACTGGTAAACGGATGATAAGTTTTGTGTCACGGTATAACTGTCAAGGTGGCGAGCAAAAATTGTGACAAGCTTTTTGCTTATCCCCGCTTGTTATCACATGTATTACTTTTAAAATTGTCACGGTGTCAGAAGAGTCTTAGGATATTTATAAATCAGTCCAGTGATATGCAAAAAGCATGACAAGCTTATTGCTCATGAACCGCATGTTAACGATTAGTAATGCGTTTAAATCAACTGTTTAGCAGTCTTAGGCTTGCTTGAGGATCTTTTGGTTTTTTTGGTTTTATTTTTTTTAATAAAGGCACTTATAGCCAACTCTTCTTCTTTAGTCAAAGAAGTTTGTCCTCCTATGAAATCAACATCTAATTCTATCTTCTTTGTTTTCATAATCTACATATTTGAAAAGTACTTATTAATCAATTTGAGAGCAACCCTCTTGCTGCCCTATGTTTTTAAGGTCAGCCTTTGTAATTCGAGAAATATCTGTCGAAAAACTATCCCCTGAAATAACATTTTTGATCGAATTTGTTAACTAGTGTCTGTCTTTAAATTTAAACTGTTGATAACAAGTTCAATACTTTGATAAGTAGATAAAGTACTTTACCCTGATATTTTTAACTTAGGGTCAAAAA
>CAIMVD010000375.1 GCA_903844815.1 uncultured Bacteroidota bacterium
AAAAACTATCTTTGAAAATAACGTTCTTTAATTTTTTTCTTTGAAAATCGGTAATTAACGATGCAGAAACACTTGCATTCCTAATTACCGAAAACCTGCATTTGTAATTACCGCTTACACCTGTAAGGATATTTTAAATTCAAATTAGAAGAGAGACTATGCCCGAAACTCAAAACACAGAATACAAATCCTCCTGGCACGACGACTATCTCAAATGGATCTGCGGTTTTGCCAACGCGCAGGGTGGTAGAATTTATATCGGCAAGGACGATGCCGGCAATGTAATTAGCGTGCAAGATTATAAAAGACTTATGGACGAGATCCCAAACAAAATCAAAAACAATCTGGGCATAACCGCAGACGTCAATCTTTTACAGTACGGCGATAAACAATATATTGAGATTATCGTTCAGCCTTATTCTGTGCCCATTTCCTTGCGAGGCAGGTATTACTACCGTAGCGGAACCGTAAAACAAGAATTATCAGGAGCTTCCTTAAATGAATTCTTGCTCACACGCACAGGTAGAACCTGGGACGATGTGATTGAATCCCGTGCCTCGTTCGATGATATTGACGATAGAAGTATAAAGATTTTCCTGCGTAAGGCTGAAGAAGCAGGTCGTCTGCCCGATATCGATGGACTTTCAGCTCCAGAACTATTGGAAAAACTTCGTCTGGCGAAAAACGGGCAACTGAAACGAGCTGCTATCGTTCTGTTCGGCAAAGACCCGGGTGCATTTTATCCGAATACATTTGTCAAAATCGGCAAATTCGCCAACAACGATTTTGAGATACGGTTTCAGGAAACTGAAGAAGGCAATTTAATCCAGGTATTAGACAAAGTTTTGCGCTCCCTTGACCACAAGTTTTTGATACGCAACATTACCTTTGAAGGGATGAATCGCATCGAAATGCTTGAATATCCGGTAGTATCCCTTCGCGAAATGCTTTTGAACGCGCTTATCCACCGCAATTATATGGGTGCCCCTACTCAAATTCGTGTGTATGACAATAAACTTTCTGTGTGGAATCACGGTACACTTCCCGAAGGTATAACTATTGATAAACTGACTAAACCCCATTCCTCTTACCCCCGCAACCCGGTACTTGCGGAAGCCTGTTTTCGTGGTGGGTACATTGATTCGTGGGGCAGTGGCATAATGAAAATTGTAGATTCTTGTAAGGCAGCGGGACTGCCATCACCAGTAATGGAAGAAGATGGTGGCGGTTTTATTGTAAGACTTTTTAAAGATATTTATTCAGAAGAAGAATTGAAAAACAAAGGGTTGAATGGAAGACAAATAGAGGCATTGTTGCTTTTTAAAGCACAAAAAGAAATAACAACTTCCGAATATATGAAAAAATTTCAAATTGCTGATAGGACTGCACGCAGAGACTTAGTTGAATTAGTTGAGAAAGGACTACTTATATCTGAAGGAGAAAACAAATCTGCTCGTTATACTTACAAATAAATGTCCGATAAATGTCCGATATGTCCGATAAATGTCCGATAAAAAATGTAGTTAGTTTGAGAAGTGATTACGGGGCTTTACACGAAGCCCCTTTTTTTGTACTTTTATCAAAAAATCAGAATGCAAAAAATGAAGATTAAAGCATTAATAATAATCCTTTCACTCGCTATACCGCTGTACAGCTTTTCCCAGATTGCTAACGACATTAATAAGACAGATAAGCAGGGCAGGAAACAGGGACAATGGATAAAGAAATATCCCAATGGTGCAATAATGTATGAAGGCTCTTTCAAGGATAATCATCCTGTTGGTGAGTTTAAAAGATATTACGAAACAAGCATTATAAAATCGAAGCTTGTTTACAGCAGCGATGGCACTGAAGCCAGTGCGATAATCTATCACCCCAACGGATATGTCTCCTCCCGGGGAAAATATAAAAACCAGAAAAAAGAAGGTGTCTGGAGGTTCTACTCTTTCAACATAAAAGGTTACAGGATTTGCGAAGAGAGCTATTCTGAAAACCAGCGAAACGGCCAGTCACTTAAATTTTTCCCCGACAGCACCGTTGCCGAAAGGGTATTTTATAAAAACGACCTCAAACAGGGGGAATGGATACAGTATTATCCCAACGGCAAAACATGCCTTAAGTCGGGTTTCCTGAACGATAAGGTAACCGGGAAATACGAGGTCTGGTTCGAAAACGGTAAAATTGAATTATCGGGGCAGTACAAGGAAGACGTTCGTGACGGTGTGTGGATGATATATAATAAAGTTGGTACCCCGAAATACAAACTTGAGTACAGGGATGGAATCCAGGTTGAAACTCGTTACGATGTGGAAGTATCACAATATCTCGATTCTCTCGAAAGAAATAAAGGAAATTTACCCGATCCTGAAAAGACGGGTGTAATAAAATAGAATCAAAACGTGAAATGAAATTTGTTCCGGGTACTAAAATTTCTTTGTTAATTTTCCTGCTGGCAACATCCCTTAATATTGCCGGACAGGGCGTTTCATATACATGGTTTTACCGAGTTTATTTCAGAGATAAAGGAAGTAAGTCTGCTTCTGACTATGCCCTGGAAGAACTGGTTTCCGCAAAAGCAATCGGGAGAAGGGCAAAAGCCGGAATAACTACACCCGATATCAGGGATGTCCCTGTATCAAAAGAATACACAAGCATAATTGAATCACAAGGATTTACTCTTCATTGCACCTCAAAATGGATGAACAGCGCTCTGTATAAGACAACCTCCCAGGCTGATCCCGGTAAACTTAACAGCCTGCCCTTCGTCAGAGCTGTTAAAATTGTAAAGTCATCCTCTAAAGGATCGGGCTATATTGACAAGAGTGATCCGACTGTCAGCCTTGCTGCCCTTCCTCCTTACGACATGACTGTAACAATGGTGAACGGTTATCCGCTTCACAATTCAGGATATAACGGAAAGGGAATACTCATAGCCGTACTTGATGCCGGATTCACAAATGCAGGCCAGATATCGTCACTTAACGGATTAAGGGCCAGGAAAGGCATAAAGGATACTTATGATTTTGTACTTAAGAATAATAATATTTACGGCTACAACTCTCATGGAACAAATGTATTATCAGTGCTTGCCGGCAAACTTGAGGGAGAGATAGAAGGTACTGCTCAGGATGCAGATTACCTTCTCCTGAGGACTGAGGATGCCGGATCGGAATACCCGTGCGAGGAGGATTTCTGGGCGGCAGGAGCGGAATATGCTGACAGCACCGGAGCCGATATTATTACATCATCGCTTGGATATAATAATTTTGATGATGCAGCCATGAATTATCAGCTATCGGACCTCGATGGAAACACAGCCTTTATTACAAGGGTTGCAGATATTGCTGCTTCGAAGGGAATTCTTGTAGTTAACAGCGCGGGAAATGAAAGATCCAAACCCTGGAAGCAGATTATGTTTCCTGCCGACGGCGACAGCGTGCTGGCCGTCGGCGCTGTCGATGGCAACAGGATCATAGCCGGGTTTTCATCTGCCGGGCCTTCTTTCTACAGAAGAATCAAACCCGATGTTTCGGCTCTTGGAGTTTACGTTCCGGTACAGTCCTCGGTTGCAACAACAGAAAGAGCAAGCGGCACTTCATTTTCTTGCCCCCTGATCGCCGGCATGTCGGCCTGCCTTATGCAGGCTGTTCCTCAAGCCCTGAACTATGAGATAATTAAAGCACTGAGAGCAAGCTCTGACCGCTACAATGTACCAGACTCACTTTACGGTTACGGGATCCCCGATATGAAGCTTGCACTTTCTTTGCTCCAGGATATCTATGTTAAAAAACCGGAAAACCTGATAGTCGCCTCACCCAATCCGACGACAGGAAGCTTTGAACTGGTCTTCAGATCGCCTCCCGAGGTTTTTTCAATTGAGATTGTATCAGCAGATGGCAAAATAATATCAAGATCCAACTATTCCGGTTACGCAGGAAGAACCCTTCTAAATGATGAGCTCAGCAATAAAGAACAGGGATTGTACTTTATAAGGGTAATTACGGAAACAGGAACTACTGTACTTAAAATAATAAAAATCAAAGTCTGAAAATGACTGAAAAGTTAACTCTTACCGAACTGCAGCTCATGATCAGGGATTCACTATACATTTCCCTGCCCGAAATGTACTGGGTTATCGCTGAGATTTCTGAGATAAGGGAAAACTATTCCGGTCACTGCTACCTTGAACTCATTGAGAAACAATCTGATGAAAAAAACATCAGGTCGAAGGCAAAGGCAATAATATGGAGCAGCCGATATCGTTTCCTCAAATCCTTTTTCGAAAATTCTACTGGTGAAACTTTAAGGGATGGGATTAAGATCCTTGTTAAAATAAAGGTCGAGTACCACGAACAATTCGGTCTTAGTCTGATAATATCTGATATCGATCCGTCATTTACTGTCGGCGAAATGGCTGCAAAACGTCAGCAGGTAATTAAAAGGCTTGAAGATGAGGGCGTAATTTCAATGAACAGGGAACTTGAATTGCCTTCGGTTCCCTGTAACATAGCTGTAATATCTTCAAAGAACGCAGCAGGATATTCCGACTTTATAAATCATCTCAAGGGGAACAGTTACGGCTACGTCTTCAATACTGCCTTGTTTGATGCCTCGATGCAGGGCGCCGAAACTGAACATAGTGTAATTAGCGCTCTCGACTCCATTGCAGATAAATGCGATCTTTTCGATCTTGTTGTTATTATCCGGGGAGGTGGATCTCAAACCGACCTCAGCTGGTTCGATAATTATAATATAGCATATCACATTACCCAGTTTCCGCTTCCGGTAATTACGGGCATTGGCCACGAAAGGGATATGACAGTAGCCGACCTCGTGGCCTTCAGGTCTCTCAAAACACCTACCGCAGTTGCAGATTTTCTGATCGATTGTTTTGTTGAGACTGAAAATACTCTGACCGGAATGAGCCGGGAAATCACCGAAATAGCAAGGAAAATAATTGAAAAAAACCGGAACCGTCTGGAATTGTCGCGTATGAGGCTTATTCCGGTTTCAAGGATGATGCTGTCCGACGCCAAAGAAAACCTTTCAATAAAGATTATCGAAATAATAAATCTTGGAAAAGAGGTTATCCTCAAAGCAGGGATTGCGCCCTCAAATTACTATACAAGACTTGTAGCAGCCACAAAAACAATTTCCTCGAACAGGGAATCAGATCTTGACAGGAAAACCAGGAACCTTATTACATTTTCCTCGAATGCCCTTTCCAAAAACAATTCAACGCTGTCGCAATTTGAAAGCTCACTTAACATACTTAATCCTGAAAATGTTCTTAAACGCGGTTATACAATTACATCGATGAATGGGAAACTTGTTAAAACAGCAGAAGAACTTAAACAGGGAGATAATATCAGGACCGTGTTCATCGATGGTATTGTCCATAGCAATGTTACGGAAAAAAGTATTAAATAAGATCCGACAGAAAGTTAAATACTTATACTTACTATATGGCAAAGAAAGAATTCTCATTCAATGAGGCTGTGATTGAAATAGAAGAGATCCTGAAAAATATTGAGGGCGGAGAACTTGATATTGACAAATTATCCATGGAAGTAAAACGAGCTTCTGAGCTTATTAAACAATGCCAGAAAAAACTCAGATCTACTGAGGAGGAGATCAACAGCATATTCAGGGAAATGGTATAAAATAAATCAGGACCGAAGTCCTGATCTACTACTTTACTACCCTAAACCTAAATCCATGAAAAAAACTGCACTTTTTGACTAATGCTTGTATTACTTAAACGGCGATTCAATTATAAATGTTACATTATTTCTAACTTTTTTCTAAATATTTTACATTTTTTTTAAATTTTTAGATTTATAAGGAAAAGAAAATCTATAAGTTATTATTTTTCAACACCTAACACATCCTTAAAAGCCTGCACGAAAGAATCTTTTGGCAGGGCACCCATTGCCATCTGAGGCTGGCCTTCAGCAGGAACAAATAAAAAGGAAGGAATGCTTTTAATGCCAAACACTGATGCAAGCTCCTGTTCTGCCTCAGTATCAATCTTATAAACATCAAGTTTTCCCTCGAAATCCTTTGCCAGCTCCTCAAGTACCGGAGCCACCATCTTGCATGGTCCGCACCAGTCAGCATAAAAATCTATAATGCAGGGTTTGGTGCCTTCATATTTCCAATCATTGTTTTTTTCATAATTGAATACCTTATTCAAAAATGTCTCTTTTGTTAAATGTTCTACCATGTCGTTTTTTATTAATAAACAGAACTCAATCCAATTTGTTCTGTAAACAACCTTTATGCCACTATACCATTAACAGTCATAGTTGCTTAAAATTAACTATTAATTGTAACTTTGTCAGTATTATTTAATGAACTGTCATATCTATATATGAACATATGTCTAAATGACAAAATTTTTGAGATCATCAGCGAGGTGGTCACGGAAGAGAATATCAGCGGTTACGTTATCGGAGGATGGGTGCGCGACTGCATTCTGAAAAGGGAACATGCCGGTAAAGATATTGATATTGTAGTAATTGGAAACGGGATCGATATAGCAAAAAAAACAGCAAAGAGACTGCATCCCAAAACGAAGGTTACTGTTTTCAAGAACTTCGGGACTGCCATGTTCCGAAACGGGGACTATGAAGTTGAATTTGTGGGAGCCAGGAAGGAATCGTACGACAGGGATTCCCGAAAACCAACCGTAGAGAACGGAACCCTGGAAGACGATCAGAAGAGACGCGACTTCACAATTAATGCCCTGGCAATAAGCATCAACAAGAAAACTTACGGAGAATTCCTCGATCCGTTCGGGGGTCTCGATGATCTGAAAAACAAGATAATCAGGACTCCTCTTGAACCTGACAAGACCTTCTCCGACGATCCTCTCAGGATGATGAGAGCCATAAGGTTCGCCACCCAGCTTAACTTCACGATTGAAGAAAGAACATTTGAATCGATTAAGGAGAATGCGGAAAGGATCAAAATTGTTTCTCCCGAGAGGATAGTAACCGAACTCAATAAAATCATCTTATGCTCCCATCCCTCAAAAGGATTCATATTGCTTGAGAAGGCAGGTCTGCTTGGAATAATTTTCCCGGAACTCGATAACATGAAAGGAGTGGAAAATAAAGAAGGCAAGGGTCATAAGGATAATTTCCTCCACACAATTAAAGTGCTTGATAACATATCGTTAAATACCGACAACCTGTGGCTGAGATGGGCAGCCATCCTGCACGACATCGCCAAACCTGTCACAAAAAGATATGCTCCCGACACAGGCTGGTCGTTTCATGGCCATGAGTTCATCGGCTCAAAAATGGTGCCCGACATCTTCAGACGGCTGCGCCTTCCACTCAACGAGAAGATGAAGTATGTACAGAAACTTGTGGAATTGCACCTTCGTCCTATTGTCCTTTCCCAGGAACTTGTAACCGATTCGGCTGTAAGGAGACTGCTTTTTGAATCGGGAGATAATATCGACGATCTGATGATCTTGTGCGAAGCAGATATTACTTCAAAAAACGAAGCCAAAAAGACTAAGCATCTCGAAAACTTCAGGCTTGTAAGGCAAAAACTTAAGGAAATTGAAGAAAAGGATGCTGTCAGAAACTTTCAGCCTCCTGTTGACGGAGCCGAGATAATTGAAGCTTTTGGTATTAAGCCGGGTGAAAAGGTTGGTATAATCAAAAATGCGATCCGCGAAGCAATACTTGACGGAAAAATTCCAAATGAACATGAAGCGGCACGCAGGCTAATGTTTGAAAAAGGAAAAGAAATCGGGCTTACAGCTGCTTTACCTCTCACCTTACTCCCAAATCAACAATTACAGGAAGATGATCGCTGAATCCGCCCTGATACCTGTACCCCCGATAGGTTGAAAATGGCACTAATCCAGGGTATTTGGGATCTTTCATGAGAAGAAAATCAGGTTTGAAAACTTTTACAAGATCTGTGACGGTAAACAAACCTTTCCTGCAATCAAGAAGGCTCCGTGATACTATTATCTGATCGATCATCTCCCATGTTCCCTGGTAACGATAAGATCCGCTGCCTGACTTTGACAAGCCCTCCGACATATTTACAAGCTGCTGTCGATTGCTATTATTCTCCGCAAGCCTCCTGATCTCAACGTCGTCAGGAGTACAGTTAAAATCACCAACAATGAGGATCCTGGCGCTTTCTGAACCGGCCTTTGATATAGAATCAACCTTATTTCTGACCATATCGGCTATTTCAAGCCTTGAATCCTCCCTTGCAAGCACCCCTCCCCTTCTCGATGGCCAGTGATTAACAATAAGATGAAGTGTGTCATTTTTGATTGCCAGCTTTGTATAGAGAATGCTTCGGGAGGTAAATTCGCCTTTTGTCTTTTCAGCCGGGATCCAGTATTTATATACAATCGCTTCTGCTACATCCTTTCGATAAATCAGACAAACATCTATTCCCCTCAGGTCGGGTGATTCCTCATGAACAATACCCCACTTGTATTTGGAAAGCCAGGTTCCAAAAATCAGGTCTTCTAATACTTTCCTGTTCTCTATCTCGCAAAATGCGACAACTGCAGGAGGTTCCCACTCCCCTGCTGCACTTATTGTCTTGTAAAGCGAAGCTATTTTCTTTTCATACCTGACTGAATTCCACCTCATTAAGCCACCTGGCAGAAAATCATTGTCATCTTTTACAGAGTCATCATAGATGTCGAACAGATTTTCAACGTTATAAAACATCACTCTCACAGGTTTATCTGAAGTAACCTGTGCAATTGAAACAAATCCCAGTTCAAAAAAAGCAAGGAGCAGGAAGCCTCTCCTGCAGAATATATTTCTAATAGGCATTAATCCATCTGTACCTTCTTGCGCTTTCACCGAACTTGACTGCCATCGTAATTTCATGCGATCCGATACTTTGTGTCCGTATATCACTTAAAATAAAGTCGAAAGCATAACCAAAATAGAACCTGTCTACTTTAAGTCCTGCCATCACAATGATTGCATCGCTTGTCCTGTACGACACTCCCAGCCAATAGTCGTTCCTGAAATATGTTCTCAGCGTAAGATCGGCCTGTATGGCCTTGAAAAACAGATCGGACGATTTAATAAGCGTCGAGGGTTCAAGCATCCATTCACTGCTAAGAGGAATTCTATATCCTCCTGTAATAAAATAATGGCCTAGTTCCGCCCGTTTTGTTCCTGAAGTATCAGCAATTGTTATGGATCCCCTGGAAAGATTTGTCATTGCAAAGCCGGCATAGTACTTTGAAGCAGAAAGACTAACCCCGAAATTAAAATCGGGTATAAAAATTGATCTGTCGTAAGAATTCAGCACATCATCATTAGGATCGTATATAAGTCCCAGTGTGTTTACCGAAAACTGATAGGCAGTCAATGCAAGTCCGAATGAAAGATTTTTTATATCCTCTCCCCCTGAATTAAGCGGAATATGATAAGCGTAGGCGGCCTGAAAGCCCGTACGCTTCATTATACCGTTATTATCATTGAAAACATAACCTCCCATACCAACTTTTCCGCCTTTTGTAGGTTTTACAAGTTTCCTTCGCACCGAAGTGGACTTTGAGATGTAGCTGTCCTTCAGTACCCTTGTCTGAAAACTTGCAGCATAAGTGGTTGGTGCTCCTTCCAAACCCACCCATTGTTCCCTTACAGTCAGATTTATAGCGGTATAACCGTCGTGTCCGGCAAGGGATGGATTTATCAGAAACCCGTTCATAATATATTGACTGTACATCGGTACCTGCTGGGCCTGGGTTGTAATACATAACAGGCTCAGAACTACTGCCGGGAAAATTTTCTTTGAATATCTCATATTTGATACTAATAATATGCTGTTTATTTCCTGATAATGCTTATGACCCCTGATTTCGGATCTGTTCCGTCGTGCAGGTAAAGTACATAGTGATAAGAGTCCGTGGCAAGCTGTTTTCCTTTATAGGTTCCATCCCATGGATCAGAAAGAAGATTCTTTGAAGTATAAACAAGTTCTCCCCACCTGTTGTATACAAAGACCTCAGCCTTCGGGAACAGATCAATATTCCTGATCTTCCAGGTATCATTGACCCCGTCGTTATTTGGAGTAATGACTTCGAGTACCTCGAGGCAATTCTGGGTGCCCGTTACTCCGACCTCTGCTACTGCCGATCCTGCACATCCGTTTTTATCGGTAACTACTGCACTGTAAGTTCCTTCACCAATTCCGGTTCTGGTAAGACCTGTTAAACCATCGGACCAGATTGCATTATAAGGTACAGTACCTCCGGTGACACTAAGGGTAATACTTCCGTCCTTGTCACCCGGACATGTTGCTGATTCTTCAGTATGAGAAACCGATATTGCATCAGGCTGCCCTATTGTAACGGAAATATTTGCAGTACAGAGTGATGCATCAGTAACTGTAACAGTATAGACTGAGGCTGCTAGCCCGGTGAATGTTCCATCCGCCTGTAAAGCTCCTCCGTTCACACTATAAGAATATGGTGATGCTCCTCCGCTTCCGGCAACAGTAACTGTCCCGTTGGACGAACCAAAACAGGCCGCATTTGCCTGAGAAGTGATCGATCCTGCAAGTTTTGCTGCCGGCTGGGTTACTGTAAGGTCAATTGTCGAGGTGCAAAGGTTCGAATCCTGAATAGTTACAGTATATACACCTGCTGAAAGTTTCGAGAATGTGGACGAAACCTGGTACTCACCGCCTCCTGTCCTGTATTTGTAAGGAGGCATTCCTCCTGCACCCTCAACAGTAATACTCCCTGTGGAACTCCCAAAGCAAAGTACATTGACCTGAGATACAAGGGCAACTGAAACAGCATTGTCCGGCTGAGATATATCAACAGTAACATCTGTAGCGCTGAAGACTGCATCCATAACTGTAATAACATACGATCCTGCGGCAAGACCGGAAAAAGTACCCGACAACTGATAATTTCCCGTTCCAAGCTTATACTTGTAAGGAATTACTCCACCGCTTCCTGCTATGGTAACACTTCCTGTAGCTGTACCAAAGCACTGTGCTTCGTTCTTGGAAACAATAGCTGCAATCAGGGAAACATCAGGTTGTGTAATATTAACGTCAATCAACGAGGTACACAGATTGTTATCCTGAACAGTGATTGTATAATTGCCCGCCTTGAGCGATCCAAAAACGCCCGATGACTGGTAGGCTTCACTGCCGATCTTATAAAGATATGCCGGAACTCCACCGGAACCGGAAACTGTAACGCTGCCATCATTATTCCCAAAGATCGACGCATTAGTCTGCGACACAATCGTTCCCGTCAGGAGAGCTGGTTCTGAAACAGTTATTGATGCAATCGAAACTTTACAGCTATTAGCATCGGTCACTGTTACACCGTAAACACCTGCCCTCAGACCGGTTTGATCACCTGCATCCGGAACGGTACCTGCACCGGTCCAAGTGTAAGTATAAGGAGTTGTCCCTCCGGTTAAAGTAATATCAATCGCGCCGGTAGCGAGTCCGTTGCAAAGTATATCGGTTTTGGTATAGGCAGCAACAGGATTCTGGTGGAAGATAACGTTCATCTCATCAACCGATGGTGTACAATATGAATTGCTGATTGTCCACCGGAGTGTATACAACACCCCGGTTGTTCCTGTAAACACCGAAGCCGGATTTAAAGGAGCGGTAATTGCCCCCCCTGATCCCGATACAATTGTCCATAAACCATTGCCCGTTACCGCAATATTGGCGGCTAGTGTTGCAGAAGTTATCCCGCACATTTCCGAACCGGTCTGATCAGGACCAGCATTAGCAACAGTGGTTGTTTCTCCGAATATTACATTAATATCCGCCGTTGATGCTGAACATGAACCGTTGCTGATTGTCCACCGCAGAAAATAGGACCCGTAGGCATCGGCAGTAAATGTAGAATTTCCGCTGACCGAAGAACTGAAAGTCCCTGTGCCACCACTAAAAATACTCCAGGTCCCTGTCCCACTGACTGGTGAATTGCCTCCAAGAGGCTCGCTGACCTTCGTTCCGCAGAAACTTAATGGAGTAGTATTAATAACCGCTGTGGTGGGTGTCTCATAATAATTTACGGCAACCTGGGCAGAACTTGCTGTACATGTGCCACTGCTAATAGTCCAACTGTAAACATAAGCTCCATAAACTGAAGCGGTAGCCGTTGAAGAGCCTGAAGCAGGTTCACTGAAAACTGTTGTGCCGGGACCCGAAATCTTGCTCCAGGTTCCGGTTCCTGTGACAGGATTATTACCTCCTAATGATCCGCTAACCAGGGTTCCGCATTGATTTAAAACCGTTGCTGCTACACTTGCCGTGGTAGGCAGTTCATAGTAGTTGACCGTCACCTGAGCTGATGATGGAGAACAGGTTCCGCTGGTAATCGTCCATTCATAAACATACGTGCCGTATAATGAAGCAGTTGCAGTGGACGCGCCTGAAACAGACGAACTATATATAGTTGTTCCCGGGCCTGATACCTGACTCCATGATCCGCTGCCTGCAACCGGAGTGTTACCCCCAAGTGAACCGGAGACAAGCGTGCCGCAATTATTAAGTAATGCACTTGTCACTGATGCCGTTGAAGGCGTTTCAGAATAATTAACAGTGACCTGGGAAGATGATGGGGAACAGGTACCATTTGTAATAGTCCATTGGTATACATATGTGCCATAAACTGTTGCGATGGCAGTTGAACTTCCTGAAGTTTGAGCGCTGAACGATGTCGTTCCCGGGCCTGAAACCTGACTCCACAAACCTGTACCCACAGAAGGATTATTGCCTCCAAGCGGTCCGCTGGAAAGTGTTCCGCAATAGTTAAGCGGAGAAACAGCAACCACTGAAGCTGTTGGTGAAGCAATAAACTCCATTGTAACCTGGGCGGAACCTGGTGTGCAGATTCCGTTTGAAATGGTCCACTGGTAAACATAGGTGCCATAGACTGAAGCTGTAGCTGTTGCTGTTCCAACAGAAGGCAGACTGAAAACTGTAGTTCCGGGGCCTGATACCTGAGTCCATAATCCCGATCCGGTGACTGGCGAATTTCCTCCCAGAGAAGAACTGATGAGCGTTCCGCATGATGACAGGGATGAGAAAGCAACAGAAGCGGGTGTCGGAGTATCCGAATAATTAACTGTAACCTCTGCTGTTCCGGGAACACAATCACCGGTAGTTATCGTCCACCTGTATATATAAGTCCCGTATTGTGATGCCGTGGCTGTTGAACTGCCCGATGAAGGAGTACTGAATATTGTAGTTCCCGGTCCTGAAACCTGGCTCCATATTCCGGTTCCTGTAGCAGGTGTATTTCCTCCGAGAGAACCGCTGGTGAGTGTTGCACAGAAGTTGAGAGGAAAAACAGCAATAGTCGCATCAGTTGTTGCCGGATTAAATTCCACTGCCACTTCTGCATTCGTAGAAGTACATGTCCCGCCGGATACTGTCCACTGATAAACATAAGTACCATAAACTGTTGCTGTGGCTGTCGAAGAACCTGACGCGGGGTCACTGAACACGGTTGTCCCCGGCCCTGATACCTGGCTCCACAATCCGGCTCCTGGTCCGGGCGAGTTGCCGCCAAGCGAAAGGCTCGTAAGCGTACCGCAGAAACTGAGAGTTGGATCTGCAACAGCTGCGGAAGGATAATAATTTACCGTCACATCAGATACAGATGGCGCACAGGTACTGTAAGTTACAGTCCACCTGAAAATATATGTCCCCGGCTGGGTCACTGTGGCAGTTGAATTGCCTGAAGCCTGATCGCTGAAAGATGAAGTACCGGGTCCTGAAACCTGGCTCCAGATTCCTGCTCCCATAGCAGGCGTATTTCCTCCCAACGGTCCGGATATCAGGACATTACAGTAATTTAAGGGGCTAACTGCAATTGTTGAAACCGGTGCAGCCGTAACAGTAACGGAAGTGAAGGCAGAAGCCGCCAGGCATCCGCCGGCTGCAGGTATGAAATATGTTACCACATATACCCCGGGAGTACTTGTTGACGGTGTGATATCTCCCGTCAACGGACTAACAGACAATCCGGGATCTGAGGTAAAACTACCGCCGAAATAGGTTCCGGTACCGCTTATGTTTACATGCTGTATATTGCTGTCGGTTGAACAGAACGGAGATCCGGAATATGATATTGTGACCGTCGGCGCAGAGGTAACCGTAAGAATAACACTGTTCGATTTACTGCAACCCGAAACCGTATTTGTTTCAACCAGGGTATAGGTAGTAGTTACCAAAGGCGACACTTCCGGATTCGATAGTGCTGAAGTGAAGCCTGCAGGCACTGAAGTCCATGAGTAGGTGCTTCCCGCAACAGCCGCCGTGCCCAGGGTTGCCGGAGATCCTGCACATACCGATCTGTCTGTACCGGCTGCAGCAGCAGGCAAAGTATTAACTGTAATGGCTATTGTTCTTGCAGCGCTTGTGCCACAGGCATTTGAAGCAGTTACTGAAAGAACCCCGCTTGTAGCGGCAGGTCCAAAATCAATAGTCACGGAATTTCCTGTACCATTAATAGTGTGCCCTGTCCCTGTGTAATTCCAGTTATAAGTGCTGCCTCCCACTGCAGGAACAGTATATACATTACCCGATGAACCCTGGCAAACCTGAGTCGGAGCCGACATGAAATTCGAAGGCATGGCCGCCTCAACCGGGAATGAAATAACTACATCGTCTGAAGAATTGCAGGTAACATTACTTATAGTCCAGCGAAGGGTATAGGATTTGCCAAGTATTCCCGTGAAGTAGGTGTTATACCTGGTATTGTCGATGAATGTGCCTCCGGGGCCACTGACCTTGGTCCAGAGTCCAGAATACGGAGCGGCGGAATTTCCTGAAAGGGTAAGGCCCGATACGCCGCAGATAGACCTGTCGGCACCTGCATTGGCTACTGTCGGTAATGCATAAGCATTAACTACCCTACTGTCAACTACTCCGGCATGTGTACCGTTATTATAGGCAAACCCTGTAAGCTTATAAGCTCCCGGAACAGGTGTTGGTAATATATACAAAGGCGAAGTCACTGTAATTTGAGCCTGAGGAACTCCGTCGATTGAATAATTGAGGGTATAATTCAGACTTATATCCATGAATGAAGTGAACGATACCGGAATTCCGGCTGTTCCGCATACAGGTTTTGGTGAGGTGAACGAAGCCCGTGCTTCCGGAATTGTCACAGTAGCTGTTGTGAAATTTGAAGGAGTACTTGAAATTGCTACTCCGGTGGTAGAGGATACATAACCATTATCCAGATCACCTGTTGCCAGAGAAGGAAGTTCGTTCCATGCTCCGGAAATAAACTCTGCCACTCTCATGTCGTCGAGACCGTTTGGAACCATAAGAGGTGTCAGGGCACTGAGAGGATCCCATCCGATTTTCACTCTGCCTGAAGCTGCAACAGGAGTACTGACGCTCCAGAATTCCTGGGTGTTCGAGGCCTTGAGAGGGGATGCAAGCAATTTTGCGGTCGGGTTCGGGATGAAACATTCAACTGTCCATGCCATGGTGCTTCCCGCCGATGAAATTACCGAGAAATCATGACCCTTGATAATTCCGTTTCCAACCGGAAATACAAAACTGCCTCCATTAATAATGTTTTTTACCAATGGCCCGTCAACGAACGAATCCTCGCTACCGCCCGCCGGTAAAACTGCCGAGGAAGATGTACTTAACATAACCAGCCTGTTGGTTGCAGTTGTATGTATTATACCACTGGTTAACAGGAGTTGCCCGTTTACTTCCACGAATCCGTTGGTTCCGATATTCAATCCTGAAGGATTCTTTATCTCAAGGTTGTTTAACTTGTTTGTTCCCGAAAAATCACCCGTTGCACCTCCAATAACCTGAGTTGTTGTTCCTGCAAAAATGACAGTCGATGCCGGACTAAATCCCAATCCGCTGTTAAACTCACCTGTGTTATAACGCTCCATTGTTCCGAGTATTATCAGGCTGCTCCTGTTTACACTGTTGTCAAGCAAAGGCCCGTCTATTACAAGCCGTTTGCATACTGTCAGCAGCTTGTTGGGAAGTATTCTTGTTCCTGTTCCCGTAAACAAAATGTTGGGTACGCTGTTGAAAAGAGATTCAATTATTGTATACGTTCCTGATCCTCCGTATTCAATTGTTCCGTTACCAGAACAATCCGTGAAGGCAGAATAGTTACCACCCGGGAGATTTCCTCCTATCAGGTATATCGTTCCATCGCCGTCGACAACACCAAGGTTGTGACTGAAATTCGAGGGGTCAACTACAAGCCTGTTATTAATAGTAGTTCCCAGTGAATAGATATTATTGATGTCTGTTGTAACTATATGATTAATTATAACATTTGCGCCATTCGGGCCGCCGTCAGGGCAGGGAGGCGATGATCCGACAGGAATCCAAACTGTTTTATCCGACCAGTTGCCGTCTTTGATCGTAGTATAAGCAGGAACCTCTTCAGGTATTGCAGATCCCTTCCCGGCTGTATAATCACCGGTCAGGTTACTGACAGCTGAATTATTAAAGAGTATCTGGTGTGAAGTCTCATTGACATTATCTGTTGCAGGTCCGGCAGGTGCTTCATACCAATAACTTCCCGGAAGGGCAAGTTTAGCGGCCACATAATCGGATTCAGTCCCTACTACATCACCTGCCAGGTATTGCAACTGGATATCGCCATAGAATCCTGTTATGCCCGAACTTCTTATCTGCCAGTAATAGTTCAGTGCATTAAGCGGATCGGTTATGCTTGAGTGCCTGCTATTTATTGGATTAACACCTATTGATCCTACTTCGTCACTTGCCAGAATATTGAAGCTGGCAGGTGTGTATTTACCTGATACGCCAATAGGGAAAACAAACGTCTGCGGCTCTGCTGTGAAGAATTTCACGAGGCCCAATCCGCTGATTACGCCATCGGACTTAATCATCTTCGAAACACTGAATGGAGTACCTGTAATAAAACTCTTAGGACTGAGGGTCAATTGGAATTTGCCAATATCCAGAACGCCCAGGTTCATTGCCAGATCGCCCTGCAGACTTATGTCGCTGTTTACCCTTGCTCCGAATCCGTTATTTAGTTCAAGACGGCCAAATGCTCCCGAACCTGTTACCTGCTGCTGAGCAGAAGCACCGGAAAGGGATATCCCGCTGCTTCCGGTATTAATATCGGTGCAGGAACCCTCATTTACCAGGTTGCCAAGGAGAGTTACCCTGTTCGAGCCAAGAACAAAGTTTCCCTGGCTGACGGTAAGATTCCGGTTAACAGTGAAACTACCCTCCGTTGTCAGTGAATTGACCGGGGAGACGTTCAGATCAAAGAAGTTGGTTACCGAAGTTCCCTTTATCGACTGGAATCCTCCGTTGAAAGTTGTAAGATTCGTACCGTAATTATATGATCCATAGTTTGTAAGATCCCCTTTGAGTGAGACATTCAGATTATTCGAATTGAAGATACTGTTTATATTGCTCAGGGTAAGAGAACCATCGAGTACCAGAGGGCTAACCATCAGATTAACTGTAGCATCGCGTGTGGCAGCAGCTGTTTTACCAGTAATTGTAATATTATTCAGATTAATATTAGCATCGAGCGAATAGGTCTGAGGGGCATCAACTACAGCTTCACCTGCCGGAACGGGAGTGAAGAAAATTGTTCCTCCAGTGACCAGAGAGCTTGCAGGTCGCAGGTAAAGGTCACCGAAAGTTGTTCCTCCTCCCCTTACGATGGTTAGTGTACCTCCCGACATATTGAATGAGCTACCTGGGTTAAGTATTTCAAGCTTCGCCTTTGCAGGAAGATAATTATTACCGTTAATGATAACATTACCAGCCGACTGGATGTAGCTAAGAACTCCATTTGTGGTTGCTGCAGGCCTCCTGATCTGGCCGTTTACCATCAGTTTCCCTCCTCTTACTTCAATAGAAGAAGCGCCGCTACCGGTGTATTCAATGTCATTGTCATTGGCATTTGTACCTGATACCGCCCCGACATAAACGTTTCCGTTAACCAGGGTAAGCTTGCCTCCCAGGATCAGGTCGCCGTTATTATTCGCCGAATTTCCTATCAGAATGTTTCTGTTGCCCGTATTGGACGGAAGATCGACATAGAGCCCTGCAGTTGCCGGAATTGTGAACGGAGTAATGGTTGATATTGTAAAATCCGTGCCAGGATTGACTCTCGTATACTTCAGTGTACCATTTTGAAGGGTCAGCCAGTTGTCAGCAGGAGTTGTAATTACACCAGACATGTCAATAGTAAGAGTTGATGCCTGAGATGATCCCTTGTTAACGGTCAGCTTACTGAAGATGATAGAAGGATTGCCTCCGGTATTTGTAACAGAGGCGTTATTCGGCCCGAAGAATGTTACCGGGATTACAGAGAAATCGCACTGCGCAATTATCTGATAGGCTGGAGGATTCAACAAACCATTCGAATTATTTATCAGACTTCCGCCAATTGAGATCTGCTGATTAAAGGAATTGGAATTAAAAGTTCCTATTCCGGAGAAGGTCCCTACTACAAGGTTACCAAATACAACTATATCCTCGGCAAGAGTACCATTTCCTACCCAGATTAGCGAACCGCCCTGCATCAGAAGGTCTCCTTTTATTGTAATTGTTTTTGCAATAACTGTGCTCGGTATTGTAGGATAGTCATTTTCCCAGGTAGGACAGAACCAGGAGTCTGTATTCTGGCCCCTGATAACGAGGTTACCATAAATAGTAAGATTATGATTGGGGAAAATAATGTTTGATCCTCCCAATGGAGAAAGAATCAGATTACCATAAGTCATTACCCCGTTCGGCAGCCAGTAGGTTGTGCCGTACTCTGTATTAGTTGAATAAAGTTCTGTTGTACCCAGATTTATATTGAAATCAGAGAAGTCGCCTGAGGGGAACTGGAAAGTACTTCCTGTAGTCCACGAAGTAGCAACCCTGAAGTTCCCGTTTCCGTTTGGATGAGTGAGTACCATTCCAAAGTTTGAACCCGGGTTAAAACCTGCATCCAGCACGGAACCTTTTTCAATCTGAAGGCTAGCACAACTGCGGGCATCGGTATTTGCTACTGTATTTGCAGTGGCAAGGTAGACAGAATCCCTTCCTCCTATTATCACAATATCGCTGGCACCCGGAATAGTTAAAGCAGCTGCTCCTGAATGTTTATTAACAGCATCGGTCGACCAGGTTGCAGGGCTGCTCCAAAGCCCGCTTCCCACTCCAGTGCCATTAATCCTGCTATAATAAATTGAAGGTACCCCAAACGGACTTAGAGGGGTGTCGTCACCGGCAGTATAGTCGCCATCAATCACCAGAGAGTTTTCAAGAAATGTACCTGCACCCGGTTCGCCGATGATCTTATTTACCTCATCAACATCGTTAATGGTTCCTTTAGCCCAGGTATTGGTAGGAATATCAAACCTGGCTGCCACATATCCATCCTCGGTAATGTTGGCACCTGTAACCACATTCGACTGGGAAAAAGTATAACCATGGGTTACTGTTGCCGTTCCAAGGCTGAAGCCTGAGGATTTTGTCCTCCAGAAATAGGTGAGCGATCTGCCTGGTTGTGTTACATTGGGATGTCCGAAATTTACAGGGATAACGGTTATTGAACCATAAGAAGCAGGTACTCCGTTAAGGCCAACCGAAGCAGGAGTGTAATTGACAACCCCAACAGGAAAATTGAATGCACCCGGAGCAGCATACACTTTGGTAAGTCCTCCGTCTCCCGTGTTTCCTGAAGTCTGAAGATATCTCGAGGCAAAGAGACCATTACTGCTTGCTATTGAAGCATCCTGGCTGAGTTTTAAATTAAAAGTTCCGATATTGAAAAGCTTATCGGTCAGAAATGTGAGTGCTCCGTTTAAGGTCATGTTTGCGGCCAGTGATACGGGAGCAGCACCTGCAGATGTATTGTTCAGATCAACATTTCCGAATGATCCTTCACCGCTGATCTGCTGGGGTACTATGCCGTTTAAGGATATTTTTCCTGTTCCGCTGTGTATGCCGGAGTTAAAAACGTCTCTTAAAACATTTATAGTATTCCCGTTATCTTTCAGATTACCAAGCACAAGCCGGAAATTATCATTAACCGTTATTGTTTTCTGTGTCCCGGCAAATTCAAGGCTTTTTCCTGCCGGTTTGTCGATAGTAAATTTGTTAAGTGCAAGCGGGGCAGCAAGATTTACTGTAAAGATCTGATCGAGCTTACCGTTCAGAATAGTTGTATTGGTTCCTGTATTGTAACTTGTCCCGGCTGCAATTGTAAAATTACCACCGACACTCAGGTCAAGGTTATTGCAGGTCAGCACACCTGATGTCAGGTTAAGGTTTTTGAGAACTATTAATGGGTTAGTGCTGAGCTGAACGGTTCTTGTTCCGCTAAGCCTGCTGATCAGCAGGTTGCCAAGAGGAGAAGTACTGTTTACAAGGTAATCGCCATCGGTAGCAGGTACTGAACCTGTTACAGGAATAATCTCAATTGTACCACCTGTAACATTTATATTGGCAGCTGAAGATTTTACGTCGAAAGCTTTCTGTTCGCCGGCAGCCGATCCGCAGACATCAAATATGCGGATTGTTCCGCCTGACATTGCAAAAATATTTGTTGTATTTTCAAGGTTGAATGTCCCGAAAGCAGGATTTACGCCATTGGCAGCACGAAGAGTATTAAGTGTGGCAATTGATATATCCCTCAGGCTTGGAATCGAACTATAATCCGTCGGCGTTCTCTGGAAACGTCCTCGAAGTACCAGCGTCCCGTCTGTTTGGGTGTACTGGGCTGCAGAACCTGAAGTCGAAAGGAATTGCTTGGTATCGATGGTTCCTCCGTCAACGAGAATCTGTCCCGATCCAACACTGGAGGTTATTATTCCTGCCGACTCGCGGGTTGAAAAATAGCCATCGATTATATGCAATTTCCCATATACTTCTATAGCACTGCTTCCTCCAAGGGTAATTCCCATTGAAGCATTATCAGGAGCTGTAACTGTGTAAGCGGTATTTACCTCCCTGAAATCGTCCGATGTAGAGAATACAATGGCATCTACCCCATTTAGCATAAGGGCTCCGTTTGAAGGAATATAGTAATCAGAATTTGGCGATCCTGCCGTAACTCCCTCCGAAAGTGAAGGAATAATGACCGAGCCTTCAAGAATCAGGCTCCCGGTGCGTATCCACAAGGCCTTCCTCAGGTTGGCATTACTGCCTGCTACTTCACCGGTCAGGGTATTTGCTCCAAACAGCCTGAAATTCTTATAGTCGGTTGAATAAACCGTAAGTTTGTAGGTCTGGTCAAGTCCCTTATCGAGAACAAGATTATAAAAATCAGTAATCCCGTTACAGGTTATCGTATTGTCAGTTTCACCCTGGAAGTACACTGATGCCGCCCCGGAGGTTGCACCGTTTAGCACAGGAGGGAAGGCACTATAAACAGGGTATTGAAGATTTGTAAATCTAACTGTGCCGTTATTTGTAAAATCTCCTTTTATGATAACCGTATGAAAATAAGTGTAGTAGTTGATAAAAGGAGCCGTTCCTCCTGCAGTAACTCCTCCTATTGCAGGATTAGTAACTCCTGTTCCGACAGAAACGGAAGCACCTGCATCAACAGTAACTCCTCCGCTTATGGTAAGGCTGAGTTTCGCAGTTGAAGCATTGTCATTTATACGGAATGATCCCGATTTGACGTAGAGATCACCATTCAGCAAAAGGTTTCCAAGCTGTGTAGCAATAGCGGTATTTGTATTGATTTTAAGATTATTATATACCGTTTGGCTCACAGGAAGTACAAACGCAGATGCGTTGTAATACTCGGTTGTGCCACCTCCCGGATTTATGAATGTATTTACCGTAATAGCCGGGAAATTAACAGAAGCAAGCTGCAAAGTACCTTGTCCGCGCAATGCCGCCAGCGTATTTGTAAACCTGTTTACGACCTGGTTCAGAAAACCTCCGGATTCAATTGTAATATCGAGCCCGTCGGAAGTAATGTCACTTGAAAGCGAGACAGTGCGTCCTGAAAGAATGACAACCTTATCATTCAAACCTGGAACAGTGTTACCAATCTGAAGGGTTCCGCTCGGGTCCGAAGTCCAGGTATTCGGCGTATTCCAGTCACCTGTCTGGTATGAATAAAATGTGACCGAAGCCGCAGCTGTCCAGTAAGTACTGCCTGTAGTAATATTCGTTGTCCCGGCAATAGTGAAGGAGTTCCCCCCGAAGCTGGCTGTCCCTGATGGAACCAGCCAGTTTCCTGTCACCGGCTTGTACCAGATATTTGCCGGAGCATTGCTTATCTCTGCCGGATCATAGTTGAAGGTTGCTGTAATTGTTTTACCCGCAACCGAGGTGCTGACATCCCAGTATTTCTGCACAAAATTCGATGCTGCTGACACATCCCTGACTGAAAGTACCTTAATGGTTCCTGTTGTTCCACCAGAGATGGCAGTGATACTTACGGGAGAATAGTAACTTCCACCTCCGACAGGGAATAAAATTGGCAGTGTAGCGGCAGCATTACGAACAAGACCTCCGGTTCCGTCGGTTTCAATCATGGCGTTTGCGCTGAAGGCTCCCTGTATTGCATTAGAAGCGTTATTGCTGATTGTCAGAGCCGATGAACCCAGACGAAAGGAACCGGCATTAAGAGTAAGGATATTGCTAACCGTCGAATTCCCCTGTAGTGACTTAGCGCCTCCGCCTGAAAATGCAAGGTTCTGATACGCTGCGGAACCGAAGACCTGCTGGTCTCCGCTCCTGTTATAGTTAACTGTACTTAAAGCGCCGGTCGTGTTAAAAGTTGAAATTGCATTGGCAACTCCGCCCAGATTAAGCAGGTGAGCCCTGCCCGCATCACTGTTCATTGTGATGGTGCCGGTTACGTTTATCAGGTCGCCAGTGAGATTAAGTATCTTAGGGGTTAATGTGCCGAAATCCAGAATGCCATCAACCGTTGTGTTGCCTGCAATGTTTATTGTCGTTGCGAAATTTCCCAGGCTCAGGGTTGTAGCATCGTTGATAACAAGATTATTGATGACACTAAAATTTTTATGTATTGTTTTTGTAAAATTGCCGTCGGTTGTAAGGTTATAAAATGTTACCAACCCGGTCCCTGCTATATTGGATACTGATTGTACCGACCCTGTAAATGCAAAAGTCCCTGAAGTCGCCTTGAACGGATCAGCTGTTGTACTTGTAATCTGAAAAGTAATTCCGCTGAAGCTGATATCAGCGGAGGCCAGAACAGAGGCTGGAGTTGTAATAAACAGATCTCCGCTTAGTAGGAAGGGTGAGGTTCCGCTTAATGGCTGGCCCGGATTTGTTGAGAATGTGATCGATCCCGTACCTGTCTTTGAAAATGTTCCGTTGTTTACTATACCTCCCCTGAATTCGTAGACAGGATTGGCGCTGTTAATAAATTGTCCGTTGCTGTTTACGGTAATAAGCTGGTCGAACCGGTTCAGTCCGGCATCGTTATCGTCGTTTAGAGTGCCGAAGGCGTTTAAGTTTGTTGTTCCGTTGACGGTAAGGTTAAAACCGGCCGGATTAATTGTGTATAAATTCGTTGCAGTGGAACCTGCAACTGATAAATTACCCTGAACAGTAACGGCGCCTGTAAAGGAAGAAGTTACAGGTACAGTTAACAGCGGACAGTTTATTGTAAGGTTTCCGAAAGCCTGATTGAAACCCGTTGGTGCTATTCCTGTAACCCCGGTAATAATACAATTCGACGTTGCAGCCCATGTTGCAGAAGGGACGACACCACCGTCCATGTAATGAATATAAGACGAACCGGCTAGGAAAGATAGTGCAGCAGGTGAAGTAATGATTCCGTTATTTACTATTGTACCGCTAGTTGCGAAAGCAGCAGACACTGTAATAGTATGACCTGTCAAGATCACAAGGTAATCTCCTGCTGATGGAGCTGCAGCAGCATCAGCGGTTCCCTGTTTGCTGAACGACGAACCAGTAGCTGAGATCAATGCACCATTCTGAAGGGTAAAGGAATTTGCATCAGTAACAGCAGCAACAATTCCGATGAAGCCATTTGCAGAATCAAAAACAGCATCATTAACTGATATTGCTCCCGCGCCGGAATTTGTTCCTGTAGTACTTCCTGCGGAAATGGTTATGGTTCCTGTTCCCGGGACAAGATCGGTCCAGGTACTTGTTGCATTGAGGAAGCCCGAGGCCTTGCTAACCTTTTGTGCCAGGGAACTGGTTTCGGAAAAACAAAAAAACAACACCATTAATGCTGATATTGTTATTGTTTTCATCATTGGGAAGATGACAGTTTTCCTTAGTTTCGCTATTCTGATACCGGGAAATGAAAAACGCTTCGCTTTGAAGAATAAAATCAAACTTAAGTCTGATTCCGGGTTAATATGTTCCATCTTGGTCAGGTTCGTTTCGTTAAAAAAAATGCAATCATTCAAAAATCAAACATGAGAACAACAAATACCTGAAAGGATTTGCTGAAACTCATAGCTAAAAAAATAAGTTGTTATGCGAATTTAATAAATAAACATATATGTAACACAATAATTATCATGAGTTTTCTCTATATTTTGACGACTTATAAACATTTGTCGGCTAACCATTCCCCTGCTTTGGTAAAAATAATCTTTTTTTATCGCATAATGAAACAGGATGGCATTTAAGTTTAAACTTAAGCCCGGACACAGCAAGGGACTATCCTTTCTAAAGAGATTTTAAATAAATAATAAACGTTTTTTTTGCATAAATGAAAATGTAGGTTATATTTGCACTCGCTTTCGGGGGTTTAGCTCAGCTGGTTCAGAGCATCTGCCTTACAAGCAGAGGGTCGGCGGTTCGAACCCGTCAACCCCCACAAATGAATATCAAGCACTTACAATGGTAACACAGAGTAAGTGCTTTTTTATTTGCACACAATTTTCACACTAACCTTATAAAAACCGTTTCGCAACAGCATTAAGCAATACTGTTATCTTGACCATCTTGAGAAATAGCATAAGCTATTTTAAGTTTTAATTCCTCAGAAAAATCATCTTCAGTCAGAATAGATGTGATTATTTCATGAAGCAATTCCTTATCAATATTATTAGCAGCTACATGGTAACTGATAATTTCCATTCTATATAGAAACTCTTTGGCAGCATTGAGATAACCATTTTTAAGCAGGAAAATGCTCCCCAGAGTAATGGCAATTCTTTTGTTGCCATCCTGAAAACAATGACTTTTATTAGCAACATAGAATAAGTGAGTTAGCTTATCTTCAAAGGCAGGGTAATAATCATCGTTCTGAATGTGATCAAGAGCTGCATTTAAGGAGTGTAGGTTTAGTATGCCAATGGTACCCCCTCCGCTTACCTCAATGGTTTTTTGATGCAGAGTAACTACCTCATTGATATCGTCTATGTACACTATTGGCATTATTCACTCTCCTTTAATCGTTTGAAGACATCCTCTGCTTCCTTTAATTGTTTTTCAAAGTCGACACTTCGATCTCCAATGAATTTATCAAAATCAGCAGGACGAACTGATGTGACGTATTCTTTTAACTTATGGTGAAAAGCATCTCTGAAAAAATTATCCCTCGAAGCCATTTTTATTCGTGCATCTTCAATATGAGGTAACTGCGCGGGATGGTCTGTAAAGTCTTTAACAATCTGGTCAACTTCAATAGGTAATAATTTGCGACCTAAGGCTTTTGATTTTTTTTCAATTTCGTAGGCAATGCCGGCCTCAAAAGAAGCTATAAGCTTCAAAACCTCTGCATACATTGTATCTCTTGCATTTTCATTATCTGCCAGTTTCAGGATTTGCTTGTACTCTTTGGCATTTTCACGGAAAATTGCCTGATAAATCTTGTCGGTATATAGAGAGTACTTATAATTACCGAGGTCAACATATTGATTAAGAGAATTCGTGAAATCTTTTCTGTATTTATGTTCCCTTATGGCGTTTATTAAATAATCCTCATCCCTGCGATTAATATATTTTGTGCCTCCTCCGGTTTTTTCGTTTATACTATGAATTACTATGTCGAGGATTTTACTTCTTAAATGACGAGCCTTTTCACTTTCGCTAAGTAACATGGATAAATTTAGTAAAGCCCTGAAATTGAATAACCCAAGCTGACGGGTTTTGCTCGCCTTATCAATGAGGTGAGCAAATTGTAATTTAAAGTTTGTCAGCTGCTTACCTTTGGTTAAAACATATCCATTATGTTTTAATTCAGCTTCGTGTTTTGCAAGATACCGGTCAATGGTAGAGGTATCTATCTCAAAGAAATTGGCAACCATCTCTTTGGTAAAACGAAATTCACCTTCAAATAACATACCCGGCAAACCTATATACTCCTGAATTTGTGTTAGTGCGTAACGATTATTAAGTATGTTTTGCCGATCAATATCTGAGTTTGTCAGGTCTTTCATGGTCATATGATTTTGTTCGCCTCACCGATGAGGTGAGCAAATTTTAAGTTTGTATATCAATTTAGTTGACTTAAGCTACAATGGTTTGTAATTCATGTAGTTTTATATTTCTGATTTACAACATCCTTACAAGATAATAAAATTTAAGTATAAATTATCAAAAGATGGCTAATTCTGCCTTACAAGCAGAGGGTCGGCGGTTCGAACCCGTCAACCCCCACAATAAAAAACCGGTCATCCCAAGTGGCCGGTTTTATTTTTTGCTTATCCCGGGAAAATTACTAATTTGCCGAAAGAATGGGTCAGTCAAAACTTCTTATCAAAATAACCACATTAGAATATTAATTCTGCCACATGGAAAGAATGATTCGCCGTATTAAAACTTTTCTGCTGATATATTCAACCATATCATGTTCACTTATCGCCCTGGGCCAGCCTTCCGTAAAAACTGATTCTTTGTTGATACTGCTTGATAAAACAGAATCTGACACATCTAAAGTTAGTTTGCTTATCCAGCTCTCAGATTCATGGATCTCAGATGACATAAAACTCTCTTTGGAATATATCCAGCGTGCCTTATCATTGGCTGAAAAAACCGGTAACACGAAAGTTATAGCGTCAACCCTGAACAGTATGGCGAAAGTTAGCTTAAGGGCAGGCCTTATCGATATCTCCGCCGATTATTTCAACCGTTACCTTGAAATGATCACAGATAATGGCTCAAAAATGGAAATCGGCTATACTATGTTCAATCTGGGTTCAGTAAGGATGGTACTAAATGACTATGACAAGGCAGAGGAGATGTTCCTGAAATCATTTCAGATGATAAAAGAATTCTATGCAGAAGCAAACGACTCCGTACCACCAACAGTTATTATAAATTTGTACAACAATCTTGGAATTATTCACAGGGAAAAGAGCCAGCTGGATGAATCTGTGCAATACCTCAACAACGGGATAAAAAGTGCACGAACAGGTATCGGGTTCGAGCCCGACCTGATTAGGTTGCTGATCAACCTGGGGGAAACCCTGATCAAACAGAAAAAACTAAATGAGGCCACTCTGGCACTGAATGAAGCTCTGAGTATCGCCCGAAAAAACAATAACAAGGCGACAGAATCGGCTGTTTATCTGAGCCTTGGCAATCTGTCAGAAGAAAATGAAAACACAAAAGCAGCATTTGAGTATTACAGAACGGGGTACAGGCTGGCAATACAATTTGGTGACGTATCTATGTTACAGGTGATTTCTTATCCCCTTGCTAAACTGTACAAAAAGACCGGGCAGGCTGATTCTTCTTTGAAGTATCTAACCCTGTCAAACGAATATCAGGAAAAACTGAATCTTGAAAAAGCAAAGGACAATCTTTTACGACAGGAGCTAAACGCACAATTCAGAGAGAGGGAACAAGTACTGGAGGCGCGGGATAAAAACAGAAAGATATGGGAAATTCTCATATTGTTAATGATAATTGCAATTGCCCTGATATCATTCTATTTTACTTTTAAAAAACTAAGGAAAATCCAGGCTGATAAGGCCTATATTAAACAGAAGGCGCAGGAACTGAAAGAAATCATCGAGACTAAGGACAAGCTTTTTTCAATAATCGCGCATGATCTGAGGGGACCAATAGGCAATTTCATCCCTGCACTGGAACTACTCACGAGTAACAACGCAATAGATGAGAACCTGAAAAAAAGGCTGCTCGCGGAGATGAAAAAAGACTCTAAAAACACATATAGCCTCCTTGATGATCTTTTAACCTGGGCAGGAATACACGGTAATTCTATTCAGATAACTCCCCAGAACTTTGTACTGAATGAGGCTCTGATTCAGAATGTTGTACTCCTAACACCAGGTGCCGATCAAAAATCAATCAGTATAAGCATTGAAACTACCGGAATAATAACAGTCTTTGCCGACAAAAATACAATAAGTACTGTAGTCAGGAATTTATTGAGTAATGCGATCAAATTTACTCCCATGAATGGCAGCATAACTGTTTCTGCAAAACATAACAGCAGGTATTGTGAAGTAACAATTGCTGACAGCGGAGTGGGAATGTCTAAGGAAATTGCTGATAACCTTCTGATATCCCGATCATATTATACCACTTTCGGCACGAATGGTGAAAAAGGTTCCGGCCTTGGATTAGCAATATGCAGGGAATTTGTTGAAAAAAACGGAGGTGAGATCTGGCTTGAAAGTGAACAGGGAAAAGGCAGTAAATTTATCTTCACAATTCCGCTTGAAAAACAGAATATTTAATCAGGGGTTCAGAAGGGCTTTGAATAATCGGATAAAAATACGCCAGGACCAATAATAACCGGAATTTTACGTCTTGCGGACAGCACTCCGCATTAGGTACTTAATATGCCAATTACAAACCAAAAAACTTGATTTTACGGAATAATTTATGCAAATTGGCAGGCACTAATCCGGGAACCATGTTAAAGTTAATTAATAGGTTCAGTCTTTCATTCCTGCTTGCAGGTATGATCCTTAGTTCAAACCTGGCTTTCTGCCAGAATGGATTCAATAATTCAACAAGGTCTCTTTTCATTTTTGACCTGGCAAAGTATATTGATTATGGTCCGGAATTTGCCGATTCCTCCTACTTCAAAATAGGTTTTATGGTTGGAGAATACGATCTTATTCACGAAATGGACCTTATTGCCAGAACCAGAAATCTTATCCAGAATAAGCCTGTAATGGTTGCCGGATTCAGCCAGATTGAAAGCATAAAACATGTGCAGGTACTCTATGTCAGCAAAAAAGCCGGATTCAGCCTCGACAGGATAAAGGAAAAGATCTCAGGAAAACATACAATGCTTATTACTGAAGGTTATGAGTTCCGTGAATCTATGATAAATTTTATTGTAGTCGACGGCAAACCACGCTTTGACATTAATGAGGATTATATTAAAAAGGAAGGAATGTCAATTCCTGAAAATCTTCTATATACGGCGGTAAAGACGAAAGAAGACTGGCAGGGGCTTTTTGATAATGCCAGCAAGGAAATTGAAATCCAGAAGGAAACGATCAACCAGCAGCTTGAGTCAATTGAAAGACAGAAAAATGAGATCCTTGATCAACGATTTCTTCTGCGGAGCCTTGACCTGGAGATTGAATTGAAGGAGAAAACCCTTAATGAAAAGCAACTGGAACTCGAAAGCCAGTTAAGTCAGATAACCCTGCAGCAGACAGATATCGCTTCGCAGAAACAACTTATTGATTCCCAGCAAAAAGAAGTTTTGATACAAAAGGACACTCTGGCAAAACAGAGAGGTAAAATTAACATCCAGTTAATCAGGATAAACAGTCAGCTTTCGGAAATATCAAAACAGGATCAGAAGATAAAGATGCAACTTGAGGCCATCGAAAAACAAAAGCTTATTCTATTGCTTGTCCTGGTGGCACTATTGCTTGTAAGCGTATTGGGATATTTCATCTACAGGAGCTATATTATTAAAAAAGAAGCAAATATAAAGCTTGAAGAAAAAAACAGGACCATCTCCCTGCAAAAGGACGAAATTGAAAAACAGAGGGATCTTGCTGCTGCCCAGAGAGACCAGATTACATACCAGAAAAAACATATCGAGGACAGCATAATGTATGCTAAGAGAATACAAACCGCTCTAATACCTTCTCTCGAACTATTCAGTGAAAAACTTGAACATTTTGTGCTTTACAAACCATTAGCCATCGTAAGCGGCGACTTCTACTGGGTCAGTACTGTCGACAGCCTTCAGGTTATAATAGCGGCTGACTGCACAGGCCATGGAGTACCAGGTGCTTTTATGAGCATGCTCGGAGTAACATTGCTGAACGATATCGTAAACAGTCAGCATATCTTAATGCCCGAAATGATACTTGATGAACTCAGAAGGGGGATAATCAAGGCTTTAAAGCAGCATCCGGAACAGGACAGCGTGAAAGACGGGATGGATATAGCCATTTGCGTTATCGACTTTGAGAAAAACATTCTCTGGTTCGCCGGTGCAAATAATCCGCTATACCTTGTGCGGGAAAGAGAACTCTTTCATTATAAAGAGGATAATATGCCTGTAGCAATACATTACAGGATGGACCCGTTCACACGTCAGCATATTGATCTTAATAAAGGAGATTCATTTTATATCTTTTCCGACGGGTACTGCGACCAGTTCGGAGGACCGAAACAGAAGAAATTCATGACGGCACGCCTGAAGGAAGCCCTCGTCGCCATGGCCGGGGAATCCATGTTGCTGCAGGGAGAAAAACTTAATGACCTTTTCGAACAGTGGAAGGGCGATCAGCCACAGGTTGACGATGTCCTAATGATAGGCATAAGATATTAGCGGCACTCAACCTTGGTAGTCAGCGAGCCGACAGTAATATCAGGAATTGCCTTTTTTGCGATAAGATCCGACCCGCAATACTCGGTTTCGGATGATGAACTGATTGCCAATCCGTTCTCGTAGGTAACGTTTTTGCATCTTTCACATCCACTCAGCTTTTCACAAGAAGTGACAAAACATACCATAAACAGTAAAACTGCCCCGAATAAGAATTTAACTTTCTTCATCTATTTTAGTTTTTGTTTATTTTGCCGCGGTTTTATCCGGATGTTACTTATCACAATGACCTTTTCCCCTAAGTCTTTCTGATACTTATACAACAAAATTAAATATTTAATTGACATTACAATAGAAACTTATCTTCCGGAGGCTCTGTTGTTACTCAATATTTCTTCCTTTCCAAAATTATCATCGAAAATGCGCCATAAGATTCCACTAATGGTATTAAATTCTACTAACAATTTATAATATACCCTGGTTTTTCAGATTTAAACAAAAAAGAAGGTGCCCTGTTAAGGCACCCTCCAAAATATGTTATTTCCTATCGATTCCAACTATCAGTGGGTATAGATATTCGTGCCGTTTCGATATCCTGTAAGCGGTTTAAACCAGTCATAAAATTGAGTTCCGCCAGATTGACCCCAGTTAAAGAATTTAAGGTGGGCCTTTGTAACCATTGTTTTTTCAACCGGATGATCGAACGGACCAGCTATGTCAATTGCATAAGGCTGACCGGGAAGAGTAACATAGTATTTGCCTGAAGATGGGATGCTGTTATCCTGAGCGGAACCAAGCAGTGATTTGTCTGCCAGGTCGGTCGGGAGATTATCAATCAGATGTACTTCGCGTCCCCGTGTCTGGTCAATAAAGATAAAAGGATTGTACGGAGGTGTGCCTATTGCAGCAAGGGTTACCGGAGAAGTCAGGTTTATTGTTATCTCAATTGTTTTCGGCTGCACCCAGGGCTCGCCAATAGTAGTGTTTACACCAATTGCTTTTCCACCGGGATAAGGAAGTTCGTTGAAAGCATCATCGAAAAAGATTATAGTAGCTTTCGACTGGCCTGCTTCAGTCCCATTCGGATTTTTTGCAATAACCTGTTTCCTGACATCCGTTCCGGTTACACTTGCAATCAGACCGGGTGCAATGGGCAGTTGTATTCCGAAACCGCTGTGATAACTTGCCCCGATGGCTTTAACTGTAATACTGGCAATTATCCTCACAACCTGATTAGCAGCATTTGTTATCTGGTTGAAGTTATAGTCTATAACCATATCGTTCAAATCATAATCGCCTTTGTATGGCCACTGATCCTCAAATGACAATGTTCCCACAGTGCCCCTGGCAGGATAATAATTATTAAAGGCTTTTGCCGCATCGGAAGGGTAAGCGTCAAAATTATCGGAGACGCCATCCTTATCAGCATCAGCCGCTGTATAAGATGGAACAATAATGTTGGCAGGGTTCACTGAAGAAACCGGGTTGGCTGAAACATGGAACACTACATCATTGAAATCATGGTCGCTTCCCCTACCCGGAGTTCTGTCATCATCCTCTATTGAAAGAAGGAATTTCGACCTTGCTACGTCATTAAATAAAACAGTATGTTTTTTAAATTCTGCCCCTGATTCGGAATTTAATTCTTTGTCAGAGTAAAATATTCCCTTTCCGCTGGTGATTGTGGTCCCGTTGTATCCGTCTTTAATCAGGGCCCATCCGATTATTGTCTTTGGCGCAAATGTACCTATCTTAACACGGCTGCCCGAAGTAAGCCCACCTCCGCTGCCGGAGAAAGAGGTATTCGGGAAAATAATAAACAGGGTGTCAATATCGGTAGCCGTCTTTGGAACTTTCCCGGCAGTATACTTGTAAAATGCAAGGGTGTTTTTCGTTTTTGAACCTTCTGAGATAAAGGAGACATAGACATCTGAAGCTTCTTCAATAAGAAGATTGTCCCTATTTGAACTGTTTAAATACTCGGGATGTTTAACTGATTCATCTGTTCCCTCCGGAAGAGTGGCGTTCAGGTCGTTTAAAAGGTCAGCATCTGCCTTATCATCAGGAGAAGACAGGTAATTGGGCACTCCCTGTGAATCATAAGTTCCCAGTCCTTCATAAGATGAATTAGTAGTACTGAAAAAAGCCTCCACTGACCTTTTTGCTCCTGTGGCTTGCTTCTTGCCACCAAGTACAACATTCAGGGAACCTGAAGTAACCTTCACTTTTTGCATATTAACAAATCCGATTGCTTCTGTTCCGACGGCAAGAGAATCTATCCATGCAGGAATTTTATATGCTACGGCAAAAACACCGTTATCATCAGTTACACCGCTAAGAATCAGGGAGCCTCCTTTTTCCGGAAGGTTAGAATATACATTTACAAGAATATTTTTTACCGGAGCGCCGCTATTGTCGAGAGTTGCTATCGTAACATCCACATTTTTTGTGGTTATGAATTTGAAATTGGGGCTTATATCCATGTTTTCAATCGATGTTTCATCAACCGGGATATCGCCCGGTGATTTCATGCAGGAAGTAACCAATAAGGCAACTCCGATTATAACGGAAAAAATAAGACACACAGGTCTTACATACTTGGGTTTATTCATTGTATCCATTTCTTGGTTTTTTATTTGTTTCAAATCCTGCATTAAAACCAATCTTCCCGGAAGAAATGTGGTTTAAAATATTCAGGGTTAAAATGTCGTTCATTAATTAGTTTCTTATGCCAGATATATCTACAACCATGCCAAAACCACAACAGGTTCAATTTGAGCTATTTATTGAACTATGAAAATAATGAAAGTGTATTATTTTGAGACGGCAGTGTCAATTTTTGACAGGGCAATTCCTTTCCTGACGAGCACACCAACAGATCATCTTTGAATTTGTGGATATTTCCAAAGAGTGAATATGAAATAAAATTAAATTGGTCAGCAAAAATGAAGAATTACTATGGGATGGCTTTGTGGGAGGATATTAAACTAAAGTGAGTTAGACTGCAACCGGAAAATTCAGATAAAATGACGAACCCTTTCCTTTAACCGAATTCATTCTGATGCTGCCGCCCATCAATTCAACCAGTCCTTTTGCAATAGTCAAACCCAATCCGCTTCCTTCAAATCCGCGCGTATTGGCGAGATCCTCCTGCATGAAAAACTTAAATACGTTACTCTGAGCCTCTGCATCAATTCCCAAACCAGTATCCTTGACAAATAACTCATATTCTTTGTCAGTGATATTTGCACCAAGGATAATACTCCCTTCCACGGTGAACTTTATGGCATTATCGACTAAATGGGATATAGCTTTTTCGAGTAACCCTTCATCGCAAATAAAATAATTATTAATACCGGTGGGAAGCAGGTTTACAAATTCCAGCTTTTTTCCAATAGATTTTGAAAGAAATTTTTGGTAAATCTTATCCAGGAGTGCAGTCAGATTGACCGGTTTAATTTTCGCCGAAATATTCCCTGAAAACAAAAGGGACATATCCATATAGTTAGTAATAGTATTTACCAGACGATCAGAGCTTTCATTCATAACTTCAAAACATGCCTCTTTTTCATCCTGTTGAAGGTCTGGTTTAAGCAGAAATCCACCTAAACTCAGAATTCCGTTTAAGGGTGTTCGCAATTCGTGAGAAATATTATTAAGAAAAGCAGTTTTAAGCCTGTCACTGGCTTCTGCCCTGACTTTTGCTTCAATCAGATCGGATGTTAATTTCTTTCTTTCTGTAATATCTTCTTTTATTGCAAGGAAGTGGGTCATCCTTCCTTTCTCGTCAAGGATTGGAGATATTGATGCTGATTCCCAGTACAGTTCCCCCCTTTTATTCCTGTTATGAAACTCACCTTTCCACTCTTTTCCTGAATTTAGCGTATTCCACAAATCTTCATACTCTTCATTGGAATTTTCTTCTGAGCTGAATATCTTGGGGTTTCCCCCGATCAATTCTTCAAGTGAGTACCCTGTCAATCTTACAACTGACTGATTTGCATAGGTTATTCTACCATTAAGATCTGTAATCAAGACAGAGACAGGGCTTTGCTCAGTAGCTCTGGAGAGTTTGCGGATTTCTTCTTCAGCCAGCTTCCTTTGCGTAATATCTTTATCTACTCCTCTGTATCCTGTTAATTCTCCGGCACTGTTAATTATCGGGAACCCGTTTGTCAAGAGACATACCCTATGACCATCTTTGTGAAGATTCCAGTTTTCAAGATCTTTGATTATTCCCCTCTCTCCCGCAATTTTAGAAAAAGATGATCCGACTTTTTCTTTATCCTCTTCAGGCATAAAATCGAAGGGTGATTTTCCAATTATTTCTTCCTGTGAATACCCCAGAACATTTTCAATTGTACCTGATGTGTAACAGTATTTCCATTCCTTGTCAATTTCCCAGATCAAGTCGTATGAACTCATTATTATGTCACGAAAACGGGCCTCCGATTCCCGTAATGAAACCTCTGCCCTTATTCTGGTCTGATGTTCATGTTCCACCTGAATGGCCCTTTTAACGGCAACCGGCAACTTCGAAAGGTGATCTTTCATAATATAGTCTGAAGCTCCCAGATGCATTAACTCGACTGCCAGATTTTCTCCTATGGTTCCTGAAATACATATAAAAGGAACGTCCGGACAAATCTTCTTTGCAAGCACAAGTGATGCTATTCCGCTAAATCCGGGCAAATTGTAATCTGAAAGAATTATGTCATACTTTACTTTTGAAAGCTTATCGGAATATTCAGCCTCATTAGTAACATGATCAAACTGAAATTTCAAACCTTCTCCGCTTAGTTGTTCCCTGATTATAATTGAATCTGCCTCAAGATCTTCAAAACACAGGATTTTCAACTCATGATTATTCATAGAGTACTACTGTTTTTAACATTAGGGAATTTCATTGGTTGTCCTCCATTTTTTTTGGAATCGAAAAATAGAAAACTGCACCCCGGTCAGGTTCTGCCTCTGCCCATATTCTTCCGCCATGACGTTGAATAATTCTCTGCACATTTGCAAGTCCTATTCCGGTTCCTTCAAACTGGGTCGAAGAATGTAAGCGCTGAAATACCCCAAAAAGCTTATCAGCATATTTCATATCGAATCCAACTCCGTTATCCTTAATAAAAAAAATATATTCTCTTTTTTCTTCCGTATAACCGATCTGAATAACTGCAACTTCCCTGGTTCTGGAATATTTAACGGCATTATCAAGCAGGTTTACAAAAGCCTGACGGAGAAGATTGTAATCGCCTTCAACAACAGGTAATTTCGAAATTTCCCATTTTATCTTACGGTCGGCCAAAGAGTCTTTTATATGGGTTAGAGCATCCTCAATTACCTGATCCATTTTTAACCGTGATTTCTTCAGTTCAGAACGACCTGTTCTTGAGAAACTTAACAGATCGTCAATAAGTGTACCCATTTTCCGGGCTGAACTAACAATAGTGTTCAGGTACTTTCTGGCTTCTTCAGGTACTTGTTCAGAATACTTACTGGTGAGTATTTCTGCAAACCCATTAATATGCCTTAAGGGAGATCTCAAATCGTGGGATACGGAATAAGAAAAGGCTTCAAGTTCCTTGTTGGCAGCCTCCAGCTGTGAAGTTCGGTCGATAACCCGTTGTTCAAGTTCTGAGTTCAGGAATCTGATTGCTTCCTCTGCTTCTTTGCGATAAGTAATGTCCGTATTAAATCCAAACCAGGTGATGCTTCCATCCGGCAGTTTTTCGGGCGATGATCTGGAAAATAACCATTGTATCGGTTTGCCTGGAATCTGCACTCTGAATTCACATGTAAAATAAGTGAGATGACTGGCTGAATATTCAATGTCGGCAATGACTCTTTCCGCATCATCAGGATATAATACTCTTGCGATTGGTGCGAAATCATTTGCAACATCTTCCGGAGAACATCCGAAAATATTTTTTATGCCCTCAGAAGCCACAGGAACAAAATAGGTCCCGTCGGGTCTCCTTGTAAATTGATAAATCAGGTCAGGGACATTTTCAGAGAGTTTTCTGAACTGAAGATCTTTTTCGCGGATTTTTGCCTCTTCAATCTTCTTTTCCGTGATATCCTGAAAAGCTCCATGTACTTTAAAAATTTTCCCGTTATCATCTCTTACCGCCTCTCCAATTGTTCTGACCCAAACTCTTTTACCGGTTGCTGTAATAATTTCCATTTCCTCATCATAAGGAATTCCTTTCACTGCGCAGTCGGTAAACACTTTCCTGATTTTTTCATGCCATTCAGGGGCATAAAAACTTATGCTCTCCTCAATAAGAGGCGAATAGCCGGGAGGCATTTCATGAATTGCTGCAACCTCGTCGGACCAGTAAGATCTGCTCTCGCCCAGAATGACATTCCATCCTCCGAATTTTGCCTTTTCCCCTGCAATCTTAAGAAGGGAAATTCGCTCCGCCTGCTCATCCCTCTGTAATGTGGTTTCAGTGATAAGATTAACCATATTTAACAAAAAATCCATTACCGCCAGAACCTTTTCCTTTGAAACAACCGGGACATTATTAAGTGCTTTCAGGTATTCTTTTTCATTGAATCCATACATCATGGCCTGTTTTCTGAAAAAGGAGATATCGGGCTTTTCGAAAAAAAACTGCCCTGAAAACAGGTTTGCTATATGCTCCCCGCGGATTACTATAGGGGCGGCTACATCGATCAAACCATTTAAACATTCATAGAAATGATATTTTTCTCCTTCGGCCATCTTTCCTGCCAATACAGTATCACTTAAGATACATTTTTTGGAAGTTTCAGGATTCAGACGGTGAAATTCAGTGCAAATTTGTCTCCATCCCGATTTAGTCAGGATATTCCCATCGAGATCTAAAATAGCAGTTACAAATCCTGTGGAAACATTGAAACCTTCAAGTAAGGTGCTCACTTTGTCAAAATCGATATAATCTAAAATTCTGGTTTTCATTAATAGCCATTTAAAATTTTACGATTAAACCCTGATTGAAGATTAATATCTATCTGCCTGTTTAATTAGGAATTTTAGAACAACGGCAATGTACAATATTATAATTTATATGAATCAATAAATCATATTTATACTTTTTTAACAGATCTGTCATAACCAAATATATTGCAATCTGTTAAAAAGCGATAGTTTACTGGTTGATATTAAATAATAAAGCAGGCTAAACTGAGTATTCAATTCACCCGTCTGAAGTACCGTTACAAAGTTATGGGTAAATCCATGAATCAATACAATTACTCATGCCTTATTGACTCTATGGGTTTCAAATCAGCCGCTCTTTTGGCGGGCAGATATCCAAATGTGATTCCTACAACAACCGAAAAACCAAATGCGATAAAAATCGAGTAGAGGGCAAGCCAGGTCCTGACGGCTGTTACAAGCCCTATTCCCAGTGAAAGGAAGACCCCAAGGAACACTCCTATCAAACCTCCTGTGATACTTATGGTCATAGCCTCAGTGACAAACTGACTCATAATATCGGATTTTTTCCCTCCTATTGCACGCCTGATACCAATCTCCTGTGTTCTTTCGAGTACCGAGGCAAGCATAATATTCATAATTCCTATCCCTCCGACTATGAGAGAGATGGCTGCTATTGACGCCAGTAAAAGATTGTAAATACGGCTTTCACGTTTCTCCTGCTCCATCAGCTCATAGGGAATAATTATGCTGAAATCGTCATTGTTGAAGTGACGGCGCGAGATAATACTCCGGATAACAGCCGCTGACTCTATTAGTCTTTCGGAATTTTCAAGTTTTATGGTCACCTGCTTCAACTCGCTCGATAACGGATTCTGTTTCTGGATTCTGTTGCCAAAGGTTGAAATTGGTATATAGACATCATTATTCAGATCCCGCGCAGCCAGTTCACCAACGGTTTCAGTGAAGAGTGCCTTTGTCTGAAGCACCCCCGAAACCTCAAACCACTGATCGCCGAGCTTAACATTCTTACTTATCGGATCCTCAAAGGTAAAAAGCTCACGTGCAATATTTGCCCCTAAAACGCAAACCTTCAGATGCCTGTCGTATTGATCCTTATCAATGAAAGATCCCTTATCCATGCGGTAATTAAGGATCTGTGTCACTTCGGGAGTAACGCCGATAACAGTTGCTTTCGATGATTTATCCCCGTACATAGCATCAACTTTAGCCTCCGACTGTGGTGCTATTCCCTTCACCCCCGGAACTATTTCGGTTATTGCCTTAGTATCGCTTAATGTCAATCCCTGTGAGAATTTCGTTCTGACCTCTTCCATATCTGTATCGGTCAGATCCTTGTCGCGTACAATAATATTGCTTACACCAAGATCCTGGTATTTCGCCATGGCCTGTTTTTTCGCACCTTCTCCGATAGATATCATCGTTATTACCGACGCCGTGCCGAAAATTATGCCGAGCATTGTCAGAAACGATCTGAATTTATGGTCGCGAAGCCCATACACCGCAACCCTTATATTCTCTTTTATCTGCATTACCTGCCTATTTACTGGTTACTATATTTTCAGGAAGCACAAGTGCCTGGCCTGGCCTCAGCTCACCTGATACAACTGTATAGATATTATTTGAGGGTCCGGTCCTGATTTCTGTCTTCTTTAGTTTTCCTCTTTTTTTTGTAATAAGGTAATAGTGCCTGTTCTCCTCCAGAATACAATTATTGGGAACGTAAATCTCATCATCTCTTTCATAGGTGATGTATTCGCAGCTGACCGTCATCCCTGGCTTAAGCCTAAGGTCCGATTCTGAAATCAGCACCTCAGTCGGGAAGACTTTCTTTTCGTCCTTTTCTATACAGACTGTGCCTATAGTACTTGTTTTTCCATGGAAGGGAACTAAGGGAAGAGCATCAAGCCTTACAATCACATCCAGTCCCGGCCTGATTTTGCTTATGTCATTTTCCATTACGAAACCCTTTACCTTCATGGTTCTGATATCGGGAATCTGTGCAACCGGGTTACCAAGATAAACAGCATCACCTACTTTGATCGTCTGCCCGGTGTTCCAGTTCTGTTCAACCACAAAAATTCCGTCGAGGGGACTCTTAACTACCATTTTGGAAAGTGTTTCCTGTGCAGCTTTAAGCTCGTTTTCTTTCTGAACTATCTTAATCTGCTGAATCCTAAGGTCAAGACTATCGAGTTTTGGTTTTAGTTCAAGATTTCGCTTAACTTTTTTGAGTTTTATTTCGGCTTGCCTGTATTCAAATTCTATCACCCTTCTTAAACTGACCGATTCAAAAGCCGATCGTTCGAGCAGTAGCTTTTTTATCTCGAAAGAAGCCTGTTCATTTCGCAGCTGTGCCCTGAGATCCTGAAGGTTGTTATTGATCTGTGCCCTGAGTTTATTGGCCGAAGCGATTTCATTTTCAAGCGACTCACTCTTTTCTATAATGAATTTCTGAACCGAGGAAGGATCTACTGTAATGACAGCCTCGCCTGTATGAACATTTTTACCATGCTCAGCAAGTCCTATGATCTTGAAATTATATCCGTATGTTGAGTTTATTCTGGGCATGCCAAGGTAAGAGGCATTAACAGCCCTGAGCTCACCGGTCTCAATGACCGATTGTCTGAAGGGTCCTTTCATCACGGAGTAGCCTGTACTCTGGCTTCTGTCGCATGATACCTGCAAACAAAACAGGACCCCGGTTAACAGAGATGTTATGCACTTCACTTTCAGAACTTTAAAACATAAGTATTTTATTTTCATTTTCTGATTTCTGATAATTTTCCTCTATGATGGTCCTGAAGCCTTACTGTTTCCGTTCCCTTTTTTCTCCAATAACTCTTCCTTGTTTAGGAAGGGATTGGATAGGGCAATTGCATCATTCTCTTCAAGACCCTCAGTTATAATGGCAAAATCGGTATTGATGGCTCCGGTTTTCACGTCACGTCTTTTGAAGCCTGATCCTGACTTTAACCATACATACTCGAGTCCCTGCTCCCTGAAAAGTGATTCAAGAGGGATAAAAAGCACATTGGGAATTTCATTCACAATTATCTTACAGCTTACCGATAGCCCCGGAAGTAGTTTTTTGCTTTGCCCTGAAATCCTGATCTGTACAGGAAAAATCTTAATCCTTGATTTGTAGTCCTTATTTTGGGCCAGATTCGCGACCGATTCAACCTTAGCTGTATAGAGTGAATCAGAATAAGCATCGGGGCGGATCTCAACTCTCTGACCGGGGAGAATTTTTGAGACATCCACTTCGTTTATTTTAACCTCAGCCCTCATCTCCGCCAGATCGGGAAGCTCAATCAGCTTCGATCCGGAATAAGGCTGGTCGCCTATCGCCCATTTCTGTCCGGTGTTCCAGTTTTCCTCTTTAATGGCGATGCCCCTGGCAGGACTAACAACAAAGAGATTATTCATTGAGCTGTTTGCTTCGGCAAGGGTAGCTGTCAGCTGCTTCATTGTAAGCGATTTCTGAATGAGGTCTTCCCTGTGGATTATCTTCTTGTTTTCGATTTGCTCCTTTGCCCTGTTCAGGGCAATTGTAGCAGATTCCAGTTTTAAGGCGATCTCCTGTTTCGTTACTGAAGGTTCATAAATTGATGTTTCGAAATTTATCCTTGAGATCTCCTGCGAGATACGGGCCAGTTCCAGGTCAGCCTCAAGGTCTTCGATCTCAGATTGCTGCGTCGATTTAAGCTTTTCATATTCCGCTTTCGCTATTTCAAGCTGCTGTTCAGCCTGAATTATTGATCTTTTAATCTCGGAGGGATCGAAAACCATAACAGTGTCGCCTTTTTCAACCTCCTCCCCGTCATCAACGATTTTGGCTATTTTCAGAGAACCGTACCTGTATGAGATTACAGGAGCTGAAACTGAAATCGAATTTACAGCTTCAACGGTTCCCTGTTCCGTAAGCTCCTCAAGGAAGGTTCCTGCTTTAACTGTTGTTACCTGAACGTCAGAGACCTCCTTTCCCCTGCAGGATGACAGGATAATAAGAATCAGGAAAATAATTTTTCTGAACATTGGATATGATTCTATTTAGGATTATGTAACTTAATTGAACCGGATTTAACTTTTACCTGTTTTCCATTGGCAATCAGACTATTTGGAGGTTCCGACAAGGCAATAACCTCATCGCCTTTCAATCCGTATGTTATTAAAGTGTATGAACTGCCTGACGACCCTGTCCCGACTTTTACCTGGCTGAAGTTTTCTTTTTCCATCACATAAACAACTTTGGCGCTGTCCCTTTCAAAAATAGCTTGTGTCGGGATAAAAATTGTATCCCTGGCTTCACTCAGTATGATCTCGCAACCGGCGCTCAGACCTGGTTTCATTTTTGAATGACAGCTGTCAACATCAATTATTACTTCGTAAAATTTCACTTTGGAATCTGAATATTTCTCGGCAGTATGCCCCATCAGGCTTTTCCTGTTTACAATGCCGGTAGTGATAAGCCTTTTTGCGGCATCAACAACAATATTAACTTTCTGGCCTTTTTCTATCGTTTTAAAGTCGGCTTCAGCCACTTCGGCTGAGACCTCCATCAGGCTGAGGTCGGGAAACTGAAGCACGGGCCGTCCCGGAAACATAACGCTTCCTTCTTTAACCGGCCCGCCAAAGGCTCCCATTCCCGAAGAAGTAAAAAAATAGACTTTTGAGGATTCTGCCCGTGTGACTAAACCATCGCGCTGGGCAATGATAGTCAATGAATTAATCTGATCGGCCATGGTCTGGGCCTTGGATTTCTCCTGGGCAATTCTGGCCTTAATTTGCCTGATGTCAGTCTCTCCGATCAGTTTAGTTGAAACCAGCTTTTTCTCTGTCTTCTGTTTTTCTATAAGAGATTTTTTCATCTCTAGTTCAAGCAATCTCCTTTCTACCTCCGAAGCAAATTTCATCTTAAGAGTATCAAGAGAAGAAATTTTCAACTGTGCTTCACAAGTCGCAAGCTGAGCCTCGAGAAGTGCAATGTTAAGCCGGTTGTCGGCTTCAGTTCTTTTCAGCCCTGCCTCCAGTGTTTCAACGGAAGTATTAGCTTCCAGATACATAGATTCCACCTCGGGTACAGTCAGGACACATATAGTGTCTCCTTTTTTCACGAAAGCTCCATCTTCAGCGAGTCGTAAGACAGTCATCTGGTAAAACATCGGGTTGGGAGGTATTACCGGGAAATTAACTACAGCCTGAACTGTACCCTGAACACTTATCTTTTCAGTATAATCTGATTTGGTTAGCCTGAAGGTTATTACCCGGTTGTCTTTTTTCCCCGAACAGGAAAAAAGCAATATTGCAACCGGGAAGAAAATATAGAATATAACTCTCATCTAAAAAGATTCAGAAAGATCCCGTAAGTTTTTCTAAAACGCAGCTGGAAGAAAATTGTTGTTAATAAAATAACAGAAAGTATTGCATCAGTTAAAAAGAAAAAGCAATTTAATTCTCTGTATCCTCTTACATCTTCAAAAACTCCACTCTCCGGTTCAAGGCCTTATTCGAAGGAGAGTCATTGGGGGCCACAGGCTGACCTTCACCCATTCCGTCGGTTTCAATCCGGGAACCATCAACGTTGAAACTCTTTGCAAGTTCTGCCTTAACAGCAGCAGCACGCCGTTTTGACAGGTCAAGATTGGCAGCATCGTTGCCATCCGAATCGGTAAATCCGACTATCTTTACTTTACCTGCTGGGTTTTCGTTTAATACTGCTGCAATATCCTTCAGGGTTCCGTATGATTCCGGCTTGACAACATCCTTGTTAACATCGAAATAGATACCATAGGTAACAAGTTTCCCTTCTGTCAGAAGCTTGTTTCGGGTATCGGGCGCTCCAACTGCAATACGGATATTTGTTACCATTAAGGAGCCGTCCTCGAACCGCAGCCTGTCCATCTTCACTCCCTCAAGGTTAAATGCCTTGGGAAGGTCGAAAAGTTTGTTCTCATTCTGATAAAGCCTGACTCTGGCTTTCTGAACCCAGATTGCGATATGATATTTCTGATCCACCAACTGTTTATAATTGTCTCCTTCCTTATAACCTGTCAAACCGAGATTCTCTCCTCCGTCAAGATTTATATATGACTTGTAACTTGGTCTTCCGAAATACTCGACCTCATAATGGAATCCGGCGTCGCCGGGAACCCCTCCTGCATCATACGATTTCGGATTCTTGCTCTGCAACAATCGTACAGAGTACCCTGTCATGTTGTTTTCTTCACCTTTGATGGGAACGATGTCAAATTCAACAGTATAGTTATCGGGAAGCGTAAGCAATCCGTCAGTCCATACCGCATCCCTTCCAATAAAACGCAACCAGTTACCAGGAAATAAGTTAGTAGTTACAACTTCAGCCGATCCGTTTGTATTCCAGAGAGCAGGAAAATCGCCCACCGCATCCTGGGTAAAATCTTCGTAAAAGATAACCTTCTGACCGGGAATGAAATCGTATTTCGAATAAACCTGAAGGGAAGGTGCTTCTTGCTCTTTAGCCTTCGTATCTCCGCTCTCCTTGTCTACCTCCTCTTTTTGTTCTTCAACCTGAACTGCCTGTTCTGCCTGCTCAGTTTTCTGATCTTCCTCAGCACCGGCTTTAGTCTCTTTATTCGCCCCTTCCTTAACGTCTTTTTCAGTTGCGTCCAAACCTTTATCTAAGCCCTGGTCGATGTTTTGGTTCACTTTGTTGACTGACTTGTTCTTTACCGATCTCAAAATGTTGTTTATCTGAGCATTACTATTTCCTGATGATAAAAACATCAACGAAACTACGAGCAGAAAAATAAATTTTTTCATGAGCTTGTTTTATTAGGTTATTCACTTAAGTTGTATTATTATCTCATTGATTACTACATACTTAACTAAGATGCCGGTAAGGAATTGGCGATTTAGCAAAGGATTTTTCTAAATGGTAAGTGTAAAACACTTCACAAAACTACTAAATACGTTCCTGTATTTTAGGTCTTTCCGGATCATGATATATATACCAACAGAAGTATATTACTGAATTTAAATATATTAAATTTTTGACTGATTAATATTATCTACTTTAAAGATACTATTTATTATAAAATTAAAATGGGAATAGACCTAAATAATTTCATTAAGCATTCAATGCATTTTAGCAAAAGGGAATTATTACTAAACTTTGATGGAGTATTTTACCACCGAATCCACTCAATAATCCATGTGTGTTCACTCCCACACCCAATTGGATGGATTTAAGAACACTCTTCCCGGGCAAAAAGGGGGAATAAAAAAAAGGCCTCCTCACTTATCATGAGAAAGCCTTTTTGCTAAAATATATTTTTAAAAGCCTATATCAGGTTATAAAGGTCTGAGTATTACTTAACGAGTATCACGTTGAATACTACATCCTTTCCGGGGAAATGAAGTACACACAGATAGTTTCCGGCATTCAGGCTTGTAAGGTTAAGTGTACGGGTACCTGCTTCTATATCAGTTAGTTTTTCTGAGTAAGCAACCTGCCCTGAATTGTTTATTATCTTCACAGTACAATCAGCTGCAGGTTGTTTAAAGTCTATCTTCAGAAAACCTGTTGAAGGATTTGGATAAACATTAAAGTCTTTTGTCTCAAGTGTCCCTTCGACGCCAGAAATTAGCGGTTTCCATTCAACCGAAATAGTATTTAAGTATGCAGTGTTTGCAGGACTTGATGTAAAGGTAGTTACACCTTTTGTGAAGGTGAATGATGTTGTAATTTTATCGGTTCCTTCCACCTTGTTTCTACCCCATTCATTCTCAAGCCATACCTTATAATCGCCGTCAGCAACATTTGTTCCCGAAGTGTTGGTTCCGTTCCATAACACGGTTAATGTCAGGCCTCCTGGAAGAGTGGCTCCTGAAACTGCATCGGCTCCGACACCATTCCTTGCCGATTTGCCAACCCAGTTTGTCAGATGGTCGGTCTCGCCGCCAGTATATTTCCACTTAGTCATAATAAATGTTCCTGCAGTGTTTTCAATCCAGATTGCAAGCAGATTTTCGCCGAAATAACTTCCTGTCGGAGGAGTTGTAACAACTGAAAAAGTTAATGTCCCTGCAGTTTGCGAATAGGCTTTGCCCGATGACAGTAATAAAACGAAGAAAAGAACAATGCTTGATAATACTGGTAATTTTTTTCTCATAATGTAGGGAGTTTGATTAATGTTTTGTGCAAAATAGGTAATTTTAATTAATGTAACATTTATTAAGATATTTTGTTCATGATAATATAAAATATTCTCAAAAATCCTGCAAAAAAAAATGACCTCTGTGCTCCTTCTAAAGAAAGAACTTACACAGAGGTCCATAAAATAACCCAGATTTCAGATCTGGTATGAGTTGCTAAATTATTGAACGGAAATAATCAATGGTTTTCACAAGCCCTTCTTCAAGCTGAATCACAGGGGCCCAGTCGAGCTCCTTCTTAGCCAGGGTTATGTCGGGTTGACGCTGAGTCGGATCATCGGGAGGCAAAGGCATCCTTATGATCTCCGACTTTGAACCCGTGAGCTTAATAACCTTCTCAGCAAGTTCCAGAATAGTGAATTCATTCGGATTCCCGATGTTTACGGGTCCTGTAAACTCATTGCGTGAGGCCATCATACGTATCATACCTTCCACAAGATCATCGACATACTGAAAGCTCCGGGTCTGATGACCGTCACCATAAATGGTTATGTCGCGGTTCTGAAGGGCCTGAACTATGAAATTGGATACAACCCTGCCATCATTGGGATGCATTCGCGGACCGTAGGTATTAAATATTCTTATGATCTTTATTTTTACATTGTTCTGTTTATGATAATTTACAAAAAGTGTCTCAGCCGATCTTTTGCCTTCATCATAGCACGACCGCTCCCCTATTGGATTTACGTGTCCCCAGTAAGTTTCGGGTTGCGGGTGAACATGAGGATCGCCATATACCTCACTTGTCGATGCCTGAAGTATCTTTGCCCTTATGCGCTTTGCAAGACCAAGCATGTTTATTGCTCCCATTACCGAGGTCTTGATGGTCTTTATTGCATTATACTGGTAGTGGATGGGCGAAGCAGGACAGGCAAGATTGTAGATCTCATCAACTTCGATGAAAAAGGGCATTGTCACATCGTGACGGATAAGTTCAAAATAAGGATTATTTAGCAGGTGTACTACATTCTGCTTCTGACCTGTAAAATAATTATCAAGACAGACCACTTCGTTTCCGTCCTTCAGAAGCCTGTCGCACAAATGTGAACCAACAAACCCGGCCCCGCCGGTTACAAGTACTTTCTTTTTAATCATCTGATCAGGTTTTATGAGTTTTAAGTCTATAGCCTTTTGTCAAGCCTCGTGAGTCAATAAATTATTTCTTAGTATCAATTCCTATACAGAAATAATCAAAGCCGTACTTATTCATCTCAACCCTGTCATAGATATTTCTCCCATCCACAATCACAGCATTATTTAACAGCTTCTTCATTATCTTGAAGTTAGGAAACCTGAACTCAGGCCATTCAGTTACAAGTGCCAGGCAGTCTGCATCAATAAGGGCTTCATACTGGTCTTCAACATAAGTTATAGTGTCGCCAAAGTGATGTTTAGCCTCCTTCATAGCCACAGGATCATAGACTTTTACCTTAGCCCCTGCTTCGAGAAGTTTTTTGATTATAACAAGTGCCGGCGCCTCACGCATGTCATCGGTCTGTGGCTTAAATGAAAGTCCCCATACGGCTATGGATTTGCCTTTAATGTCACCATTAAAATAGTTCATGATTTTATTATACAGCACCATTTTCTGGTCCTTGTTTACTGCCTCAACAGCTTTAAGAACCCTTAGTTCATATTTAAAGCTGCCTGCTGTCCTGATGAGTGCCTGGACATCCTTTGGGAAGCAGGAACCACCGTATCCGATTCCGGGGTAAATGAATTTATTGCCAATACGAGAGTCGGAACCTATCCCCTTACGCACCATATTTATATCTGCACCAACAATTTCGCAAAGATTTGCGATGTCGTTCATGAAGCTGATCTTTGTAGCAAGCATTGAGTTGGCAGCATATTTTGTCATCTCGGCGGAAGTAATATCCATGAAAATAATAGGATGACCGTTGAGGGTAAACGGCTTGTAAAGACTTCTCATCAGATCTTCAGCCTTTGGACTTTCTAAACCTATAACAATACGGTCAGGCTTAAGGAAGTCATCGATAGCTGCCCCTTCCTTCAGGAACTCAGGATTCGACGCAACATCGAACTCAACCGATACTCCCCGCTTTTCAAGCTCCTCCTGAACTGCGGCCTTCACCCTGGTAGCAGTCCCGACAGGAACAGTGCTCTTGGTTACGATTAACAGATAGTCATTAATGTTTTTTCCGCATTCACTGGCAACAGCCAGAACATATTTTAAATCAGCACTGCCATCTTCGTCAGGAGGAGTACCAACTGCAATAAAAAGGACCTCACAGTCGACAAGAGCCTCTGCAATATCGGTAGTGAAACTCAGACGGCCTTTTTTAGCGTTACGGGTCAGCATTTCCTCCAGGCCCGGTTCAAAGATTGGAATGATCCCATTCTTGAGGTTTTCAATTTTCTTTTTATCAATATCAACACAAACGACATCGATACCTACTTCTGAAAAACATGTTCCTGTTACCAGGCCAACATATCCGCTTCCTACTATGGCAATTTTCATAAAATGTGATGTTAAGTATTAAATTGGCTTCAAATATATAAAATGTAAATTTCACACCCTGATATTAATAGAAGTTATTTGCATTTTTACTTTCTTTCGATTTGTTTTTAAGTAAAATTCTAAATCAATGGCGTTTAGTTAAGGAATATTATTACAAACATGAAAAGAATATTTTACCACAGGGACCACTCTGCTATTCTTGTGTTTTTACCCCCCAACCCCCCAAGGGGGGTGTTCTTAAATCCCCCCTTGGGGGGCAGGGGGGTAAGAATATGGGAGTAAGAAACTGATTACCCGGGCTTAACTAAACGACATTGAATCCTAAATTATTAAATATTACGGTAATAAAACATAAGATACCGCAAATACCGAAAGCAAATAATATCAGATCCCGATTCCCCTGATTAACAATTACTGGCAGAGTAGGAACTCATGCAAAACGAGGAGAAGTACAGCAAACCTGTAAGGACGGAACTATTATTAGGGTCGGAATTAGTTCGGGCATTCAACTGAACTGCGGTACAAAACGTGCGAAAGTACTACTGACAAGGTGAGCTGATTCATTCTTCCCTTGCATAAAGCTCAAATGTCATGATTATTAAACTAATAGTATAATTACTTTATTTATTGCAGGTTATTATGCAGCTCCTCAAATAGTTTGTACTGTCTTATTAAGAATATATTTTCTTATCTTAGGCACCTAATATGGCAATGTTGTTTTGGGCGGAAAATTGACAGGGGAAAGATCAGGTGAAAAGAAACCACCGTCTCCTGTGTGCAGGGGGCATCATGGAAGACAGTATGTGATTTGTTCTTAAAAAGACTGAATACCAACGATTTATTACCAGGAACATAAAAAAGTTTGACAGAATAATCAAGAACGTGGAAACATTGAGTGAATTCCCAAAAGACGGTATCGGTGCTGAAGACCTTTCACTAACAGCTTCCAAAGCCCTGGATGCTGTCAGGCGCAAGGAAAACATGCTGAAAGCCATTGCTCTCTCAAGCAGTGAATTAATTTCCAATCCTGATATTTTTGATGCCATTGACAAATCGTTGCCAATCATTGGGAAATCAGTCGATGTAGACAGGGTTTACCTTTTCCGGAACAGATTCAGCGAAGATGACAAAGCTGTCTCTTCACAGATTTTGGAATGGAACTCCGGAAGTTCCTTGCCTCAGATAGATAATCCGGAACTTCAGAATATGCAGTTGGAACACATAGAAGGCTTTCTGGATGAATTACTGCAAAAGCGATCTTTTATTGCCAAATTATCCGACTTGCCAGCAGGTTCAATTCTGAAAAACATTTTTGAAACAGAAGATGTAAAATCAATTCTTATCATCCCCATTTTCATCAGGGATTTATTCTGGGGTTACCTTGGATTTGATGATTGCAAATATGAACGGGCATGGGCCGATGATGAAATATCCATACTCAAGAACTTCAGTAACACTATTTCACTTGCTATTGACCGGGCTGGAATAACTGTTGATCTGGAAAACATGGCGCTTTTCCCCCAGGAGAACCCTGATCCTTTGTTCAGGTTGGATCTCAAGGGTAACCTGATTCTCATGAATAAGGCGGCTGAAGCAATAAACATTTTCAGGTATAAAGGAATAGAATATTCATTCGAAGGATTTGCCGGAAAAATAGCATCGACTATCTCAGATGATTGCACTCAGAAGGATTTTGAAGTAGAAGCGAATGGGAAATTTTACATGATCAGTTCGTTGCTTTCCCGTAATAAAATCCATATAAACAATTATGCAAATAATATAACTGTTTTAAAAAGAACTCAGGCCCAGCTTGAACGGCTTTCGCTTGTTGCCAGCAATAACAGGCAAGGTGTTTATTTTAACGGCCCCGATTTTAAAATAAATTATGTCAACAGTGCATTGCTTGAATTAACAGGTTATGAAGAGGCGGAGATTCTGGGAAAAACCTCCCGGGAATTATTTTATGGTCCGTCTACTCATCCTGACAGCATCAAAAAGCTTGAATACAAATCCTTAATATCTGGCCAGACCAACGCAGATCTTATATTATACAGGAAGGACAGAACGACCTTCTGGGCAAATGTCAAAGAACAACCCATTCTCAATAAAGACAACGAAACTGAGGAATTTTTTTCCATAATTGAAGATATCAGCGAGAAGAAACTATCGGAGGAGAACCTGAAAAACTCCGAGAGCATGCTCGCCTCTCTTGTCGATAATCTGAAAGCAGGCATTCTCCTGGAAGCCGGAAACGGACAGCTTCTGATCACTAACAATAGTTTCTGTTCCATGTTCAATATACCCAACAGTCCTTCCGCAATGGTGGGGTCAGATTGCCGGGAGCTTTTAGGAAGAATGGAATACCTTTTCAGTAATCCATTTGATGCTATAAGAAGGATCGACAAACTCACTTCCGAGAAAAAAATGGTACTCTCCGAAGAGGTCATTCTTGTTAACGGTCAGTATTTCGAACGCGATTATATTCCACTTTCTCTTGGTGACACCTTTAAAGGCCATCTGTGGAAATATACCGATATAACTGAACGAATCTACCAGGAAAAGACATTAAAGCAACAGGAGGAGAAATACAGGAACATCATTGCCAACATGAAGATGGCTTTGATTGAAACAGATAATGACGACATAATACACTATGTCAATCAGCAATTCTGCGAAATGTCAGGTTACTCGGCTGAAGAGATTATAGGTAAAAAATCTGTTGACCTGCTACAGGCCGACGAGTCGAAGCTAATACTGACAGATAAAAATAAACTAAGGCTGGAAGGGATCTCAGATACCTACCTGATACAATTAAAAACAAAAAGCGGGGAAAAAAGGTGGTGGCTCACAAGCGGCGGGCCGAACTTCAATGACAAGGGAAAACTCATCGGAACGGTAGGCATTTCGGTCGACATTACTGAACAGAAGATACTGGAAGAGGAACTGCTTATTGCACGGGAAAAAGCGGAGCAGTCATCAAATGCAAAAGAAGCCTTCCTCTCGAACATGAGCCATGAAATCCGTACCCCCCTGAATGCAATTATTGGCATGATCAGGGAGATATCCCGGGAATCGCTTTCTGCAAAACAAAATGTATACGTTCAAAATGCGAGTCTGGCAAGCCACCATCTGCTCTCAATTGTAAACAACATTCTTGACATAACGAAGATTGAATCGGGCCAGATAAACCTCGATATGAGACCTTTCAACCTGAGCAGCCTGATTAAAGATGCTATTTCAATACTATCCGTATCAGCGCAGGAGAAAATGCTTAAACTTACCGCAGGTATTTCCCACATGCTGGCCCCTGCATATATCGGCGATTCAAACCGGATAAGCCAGATCCTTCTGAACACACTTTCAAACGCAATAAAATTTACCGATCAGGGTTCAATAGTCCTTGAATGCATGGTGACAGGAACCGGAAATAATTTTCATGATCTCAGGCTGCAAGTTACCGATACGGGAATAGGTATTGATGAATCATTTTTAAGAAGTATTTTCGAGAAATTCTCAATGGGTGATTTCACCCCGGCAAGGAAACATGGGGGATCAGGTCTTGGAATGTCAATAACCTACCAGCTTGTTCAATTGATGAACGGCACTATTGACGTAAAAAGCACTAAGGGCTCCGGAACGACATTTGTAATTGACCTCAGGCTTGAAATAGGCAACGAGAAGGAGATTGACATCACAACCAATACTGAAATCTTCGATGGCCTGAGCAATAAAAAAATATTGCTGGTTGAAGATAATGACCTGAACCGCCTGGTAGCTACCAATTCGCTAAGCTATCACCATATGAAAGTTACTGAAGCGAAAAACGGAATTGAGGCTATTGAACGGTTAAAGGAAAACAGTTTCGACCTGATCCTGATGGATCTGCAGATGCCTGAAATGGGGGGCCTCGATGCCACCAGGATTATCCGTGAGGAGATGAAACTTCTCACACCCATAATCGCTTTAACGGCCAATGCCTTTAAAGCCGAAATTGAACGATGCATTAGTGCCGGAATGAACGATTATATTATCAAACCATTTGAAGAAAACACATTGGTTGGTGCTATTCTTAAAAACATAATTATGTCAGAAAAAACATCCGGTGCCGGAAATAGCACAGAAATCCCTGAAGCAGCCCCAAAACTTTACGACCTTGAAGCGATCATAAAGATGAGCAGGGGCAATAAGGAATTCATCAGTAAGATAGTAAGAATCTTTGTAGACGATACACCAATTGCTGTTGCCCAGATAAGAAAAGCCATGGATGAAGGTGACTTTAATACACTCCGGTCGGTAGCCCACCGGATTAAACCTAACATTGAAAATTTCGGGGTAACCACTCTAAGTCAGGATATAAGATCCATTGAAACCCTTGCTGCTGAAGGAATAGCAACAAGTGAACTCGAAAGCAGGATCGTCAATCTGGAAAAAATCATAAAAACAGTTGTTGAAAGTCTTGCTGCCGAATATTTTTCATGACAATTAAATCCGGTTGGATATTATTATAGACCGTCCATGATACTTTATTTAAAATATTTTTAATGTCGAATATATCCATTAGACGACAGATGAATCATTAGTAACGGGAATTTTATTAAATTTGCTGTGGTATATTTTTATTAATGAATGAATTAATTAATAATAGAAGTGGAACAAGGGGAACTGCTTTTGCTATTAACCTGAAAATTCTGATCTTTAAGTAACAAACATGATTTACAACACATAACTTAATTTAATTACGATTATGAGGCATAAAATACTGGTCATCGATGATGAACTGAGCATTCGCCTTCTTCTTGAAAATTTCCTTTCACAGGACTATGATGTAGTATGCGTAAGCGATGGTGTTCAGGCGCTTGAATGGCTCGAAGGAAACCTTCCCGATCTTATAATATGTGACATCCAGATGCCTAACATGGACGGGTACCAGTGTCTTGAAATGATTCGTCAGCGCGGTTATACAAAACACACGCCAATTGTGATGCTTTCGGGCACTGAAGCCAGCAAGGAAAGAATTAAATGCTACAAGCTGGGGGCTCAGGATTACCTCACCAAACCATTTAACCCTGAAGAACTTGAAGAGATAATCAGGAAGAACCTTTTCCCTGTTCACTATGCTGTAAAATGGTGACCATCGCAGAAACCTGATAAAAACCAGTTCTATTCATTCCGACAAAACGCCATTTATGGAAGAATCAATAAAATTACTGTATATAGGCAGCTCATCCTTAAACAGGGAAATACTGAAAACCAGTTCAGGCATTTCGATGACTATTGCAGAGAATACCATGGATGCTGTAAATATTCTGATGTCAGCACAAATCATTGGGGCAATAATTTGCGAAGTTTACATCCCGGGGGGCAATGGTTTCAGTATGCACGAGTGGCTACGCGAACGCTCCCGTTTCAATTCGATCCCTTTTATACTTGTTTCTGAAGAGTTTAAGGATGATCTGTTCAGAAAATCATTTCTGTCCCGGATCGATGACTTTTTCGTAACCCCTTTGCCACCGGCCGGAAATCTTGAAGTAAGATTGAGATTCCTGCGTGATTTCAGGAAGAAGGCTGAAACGCATTCGTTAAAAGATGTCAGGGATCCTGTTTACCTCATGCCCCTATCAAAACGCATATTCGATGTAGCAGTCTCACTTGGAGCGATACTTGTCTTATCTCCCATAATGCTGCTGGTTATGCTTGCCATAAGGATGGAATCAAAAGGCAAAGTTTATTATATCTCGAAAAGAGTTGGAAGAAAACCTTTCGACTTTTACAAGCTGCGTTCTATGCGCACTGGTTCTGACATCGAATTAAATAAACTGGCTAAGGAAAAAAACCAGTACAGCGCATCAAAAAAAGCATCGGAAATTGATTTTACCCTTCCCTGCCCTCGTTGCGCCGAATTGCCTGAGAGCGTTAATTGCTCTCCTGTTTTGCACATTGGTGATTACAATATCTGCGACTACTGGTATAATCATCAGAAGAAGGAAGTTGCAAAGTCAAAGTCGGCTTTCGTAAAGATCTCGAACGATCCCCGGATTACAAGGGTTGGAAAAATCATCAGGAATACGAGTATTGATGAACTGCCTCAACTAATAAATGTCCTTAAGGGTGATATGTCGATCGTAGGCAACAGGCCGCTGCCGGTTTATGAGGCAGAACTCCTGACTATTGACACAATGTCGAAGAGATTTCTGGCCCCTGCCGGAATAACCGGCCTGTGGCAGGTCGAATTAAGAGGACGGGGAGGAAACATGTCTGAAGAAGAACGCAAAAGACTCGATAACGAATATGCCGACCACTTTGCGGGCGACAGTTATTCGTTCTGGTACGACATAAAGCTCATTTTAAGAACAGTACCTGCTCTCTTTCAAAAAGATTCCGTCTGATGGTTTTTAAAAGTAAATATGGTTTTAAATGAGATATTTCTTTGCCATTTCCCTGTTAGTCTGCCTGGAAGCCTGCTTCCCTAAAACGGCATACTCCCAGGAGAATAAAACAACTAATGTTCAGGCAGCCGATACAACATTCTTCCTTCCCCCGCTTGCTGTCCTTATTGACTCTGCCATAGAAAACAGTGCAATGTTCAGGTATTACGAACAGGGAGCTCAGGCTAAAAAATACAATCTTTCGAATGAAAAGAGATCCTGGACCAGGAATTTCGGATTACAGGCTGACGTGCGTTACGGAACATTCGATAACTTCTCTACCAACACTTCCGAGGGCCAGAGCCCTGCACTTTATGCCACCAGCACCACCCAGGCAAACTATGGAATAGGAGCATATGTAAAACTTCCTATCTCCGATTTCCTGGGCCGAAAGAATAAGGTTATGCTCGCTAAAACAGAGGTGGATCAAGCCGAAACTATGGCTGAAGTACAGCGCGACCAGATAAGGCAAACGGTAATAAAGCAATACAATGACCTTCTGATGAAACGTACCCTACTGAAGATAAAAGCCCGAAACCTTGAATCTTCCAGGACAAATTTACTTCTTGCAGATAAGGAATTCAAAAACGGCGTTATCTCACTTGGAACTTATTCCGGGTTGTCAGAGGCTGCCAGCAATTCTGAAATAAATTTCGAACAGGCTAAAGTCGATTTCAAAACAGCATACATGCTTCTTGAAGAATTGGCAGGGTTCATTTTCAGTTCAACAGAGAGTAACAGATAAGAATGAATATAATAGATTTTATAAGGATGCTTCGCAATAATCTGGTTTTACTGATTATTGTACCACTTATTATTGCCGGAATGGTAGCATATATGACAAGGAAGCCGGACCTGAAGTTTTCATCTGAAACTACGCTTTATACCGGCATTGCAACAGGTTCCAGCGTCGATATGCAAAAATCGGTAAATTCCCTCATATCAAATACTGCCTTCGATAATCTGATCAATGTTATAAAGTCGCGTGCCACGCAGCAGGAAGTTGCCATCAGACTTCTTGCACAGCACCTCTTGCTTGAGAAGCCCTACCGGAGATATATTCTGCCTTCCTCATTCGCGGAATTGAAAAGGATAACACCGCAAAATATAAGAAATCTTGTGGTAAAAGACAGTACCTCAAGGATAAGTATCTCAGAAAAGACTGAAATTATCCCGGGAAATGCCGCCGATTCTACTCTGGAGAATGAAACCTTTTCCTTCAGGTCCTTCGCAGACTCAACCATGCCTGCTTGGCTGCCTCCTGCAATAAATATGGAAGCATACGAACTGACTGTTAAGAACTTAACTGAATACATGCATAGCAGCGACACAAATTTCGTTTACAAACTTCTTAACTACTCAAATCCTCACTACTCCCTAAAGGCAATATCATCGCTGAAGGTACAAAGGATCGCTTTCAGCGACCTTGTGAAGCTATCCTACGAATCAAACGACCCGGGTATTTGTCAGCAGACCCTTGCTTTGTTTACCGATGCCTGCATTGAGAACTACAGGATATTAAAGGAAAACCGATCAGATGTTGTGATAAAGTATTTTGAGTTCCAGCTGAAGCAGGCTGCTGAACGGCTCGACCACGCAGAAGACAAGCTGCTCAAATTCAACCTCGACAATAACATTATCAACTATTATGAGCAGAGTAAGGCTATTGCAGGTGTGAAAGAGCAATTGGACCTTGATTATAATAACAAGAAAGTAAGCCTGGCTGGTATTCTGGCAGCCATTATCAGGCTCGAGGAAAAACTTAAAAACCAGGAACAGATTCAGCTTAAAAGCTCAACGATTATCGAACTCCGCGATCAGTTGGGTGCATTGAGTTATAGTATTGCATATGCTGAAAACAGAGATACCATCGGCGAAAAAGGTATAAAGAATCTTGCGGAACTGAAGAACCAGTCTGAAATTATTAAGAAAGAGATCACTGATGCTGTAGGCGAATTATATAAATTCGGAAATACTACCGACGGTCTGCCCATGAGTTCAGTCCTCAACGATTGGATAAGCAATGTTATTGCTGCTGAAAACCTGAAGGCAGGTCTGGTGGTAATGGCCGAAAAAATAAAGGACTTTCAGAAACAATATGGAATTTATGCTCCGGCTGGTGCCAACCTCAAAAGAATAGAAAGGGAAATATCGGTTTCGGAACAGGAGTATCTTGAACTTCTTCACGAACTGAATCAGGCGAAACTGAAAATGCAGGACAATGAACTCTCGTCAAATATTAAGACTATTGATCCTCCCTATTACCCGCTCTCGCCCATGCCCAACAATCGCAAACTTCTGATAATGGTTGGAGCTGTCGTGGGGTTCGTTATAGTAATGTTTGCAGTTCTGTTCCTCGAATACTTTGATGAAACACTTAAAAGTCAGAAAAAAGCCGCGAGAATACTTAAATTACCTTCTCTCGGAATTGTCCCCAAGATCCTGTTTGACATCCAGGGCACGAATTTCGTCTTCATTACCAATCGCTTGATTGAGATAATAATACAAAATACAGAACTTATTTTCAAATCAAACAAGGTTGATAAAGTACCAAAAATCCTGTTGTTCTTCAGCTGCCTCAGAGGTGAAGGAAAATCAGTAGTTATTGGCAACCTGGCTCAAAAGCTGAAGAATCAGGGAAAGCGAATTCTGGTTCTGAACTACTCACGTGAATCACTCCTTCTGAATGAGAAATCACAAATCGGATACGATGATTCCGCATCTCCTTCAAAGCATGACGAGACAGTCAGGAAAAAACCAAGGAAGTCAATGGTTCGATTGCTGCTGGGATATCCCGATACCCGGGTTGATAACGATAGTCCCTTCCTTGAAAAACATTCAAGCTATCTTGGAAGTGAAGAATATATCGTTTACGATGTCAATAAGCAATTTCAATCACTGAAAAGCTATCAGGGAATACTGCAACAAAACGGAAAAGAACTAAGTAACAATCCTGATTTTGTTTTAATTGAATTGCCTCCGATTCTTAGCTGTCCCTATCCTGTTTCCCTGCTTTCAGAGGCTGATATTCCGGTAATGGTTTGCCGCTCAAACAGGAATTGGACCGAAGCTGATCAGCTGGCTCTCGATATTTTTGCAAAATTAACCGATAAAGAAGTGCATTTCATCCTGAACGGTGTACAGCTGCAGGTTATTGAATCGGTACTGGGCGACCTGCCGAAAAAAAGAAGCAGGATCCGGCGTCTCATAAAGAAATTATTCCGTTTTCATTTCGCTTCACGATACGAAATATAGTCGATATTAGTAAAGAAACAAATAACCTCTGTTTTAATGCTTACCAGGCAAAACCCTTTCGAAGTCGTAACAGGATCCGATAAACTGACAAGGACAGTTTACCTGCTGCTACTACTTTGCCTGATTGTCATTTCCTCCTGGGTAATCAGCAATCTGGAAATACTTGGAGCATTTGCATTAATAATTCTGCCCTTTGTATTTATTTATCTCTATTATCTTTTTGTTTACCCGATTATAGGGATCTATACTGCAATGGCACTCGGATTCACCTTGCTGGGACTGGCAAGGTATGCACCCATACCAATGCTTGCAGTCGTTCTTGACGTCATGCTTATCCTGACCTTTATAGCTCTCTTCTTTAACAGGTTCAGGGAACGAATCGATTTCAGGCCTGCCGGGCGAGACGTTACCCTGCTTGCAGTTATCTGGGCCTGCTACTTCATATTCGAGTTTTTCAACCCCGAAGTTGTAAGCAAGGGGGCCTGGTTTGCCGGCAGAGGTGTTGCCCTGTACATGCTCATGCTGGTTCCGTTGACACTCCTTCTGATAGACACAAACAAAAAACTTGACATTTTTTTCCTCATCTGGGGAAGCTTTTCAATACTGGTCACCCTTAAGGGCTTAATGCAACATTTCTGGGGTGTTGATTCGGCTGAGAGACAATGGCTCAATGAAGGCAATGCAGCTACCCATATAATTTTTGGAAAACTCAGGGTCTTTTCGTTCCTGAGCGATGCGGGACAGTTCGGTGCGAATCAGGGATTTTCGGCTGTAGTGGCCATAATCATTTCATCAGTGCAGAAAAGCCGCCGGATGAAATACTTCTATTATCTCGTGGCCATTTTGGGACTTTACGGAATTATTATTTCGGGTACCAGAGGAGCCATTAGTATCCCGTTCGCCGGGCTTGCGGCTTTTTTCGTCCTCAGAAAAGACAAGATGGTGCTTATTAGCGGATTTGTTATGATAGCCCTCTTTTTTGTTTTCTTCAAGTACACTTTCATCGGACAGGGGATTTCAGAAATAAGGAGGATGCGATCGGCATTTGACCCTGACAATCCATCGCTTCAGGTCAGGCTCGAGAATCAAAAAAAACTTAAAACCTACCTGGCTACGCGTCCTTTCGGTGGTGGAATTGCACATGCAGGCGGCAAAGCAAAAAAATTTGCGCCTAAGGCTTTTTTGTCTAGTGTCCCTCCCGACAGCTGGTATGTAGTGATTTGGGCGGAACAGGGGATTGTAGGTCTGACACTGCATTTGCTGATTCTTTTTTACATTGTCATAAAAGGCTCATTCCTTGTTATGTTCAGGATAAGTGATCCTATAGTGAAAACGAAGATGTCGGCCCTGGTTGGAGGAATGTTTGGGATAATGGTGGCCTCATATGGCAACATGGTTCTGGGGCAAATGCCCACCGGGGTACTTATGTACATGTCGATGGCTCTGATGCTCAGCTCGGATGTATTTGATGCTGATGCTTTAAAGGAAAAAATGGAACTGTCACCAGTCAGGGAAACTCATATAATTATATGAAAATAAATCAGTTGAAGGCAGGAGCCGTATTGTCTTACGCAATTTTGGGACTGAATAATGTGATAGGGTTGCTTTATACCCCATATATGCTCAGAATGATGGGACAGAGCGAATATGGACTGTATTCTCTTGTTGCCTCGGTTGTGGCATACCTAACAATTTTGGACTTGGGATTCGGTAATGCAATAATAAGATATACTGCGAAATTCAGGGCAGAGGGAAAAACGGAGGAACAGTATTCCATGTTCGGGATGTTCATTGCACTCTACTCAGTGATAGCCCTTGTAGCTTTCGCCGCCGGTATGGCACTGTACATGAACGTTGAAACTATATTTGGCCATACAATGTCGGCTGACGAACTGGCAAAAGCCCACGTTTTAATGCTGCTGATGGTTTTTAACCTGGCATTTACCTTCCCCTTCAGCATTTTTGGCTCAATTATTTCGGCTTATGAAGATTTCGTTTTCCAAAAGGTGGTACAGATAGTGAGGATCCTACTCAATACCGTCATAATGGTAGTGCTCCTTAAACTTGGTTACAGGGCTATCGGGATGGTTGTACTGATCACTATATTTAATGTGGTTACCCAATTAATAAACTTCTGGTACTGCAAATACAGGATCAGGATAAAGATTCACTTCAACAAATTCAACTGGGGCTTTCTTAAGGAGATATTTATGTATTCTTTCTACATATTCCTGAATGCAATCATTGACCGTATTTACTGGAGTACAGGACAACTTGTACTCGGAGCATTCGTCAGCACCGTAGCTGTTGCAGTTTTCGCCGTGGCGATCCAGCTTGAGCAGATGTACATGGCCTTTTCCACAGCCATTTCCGGGGTCTTCCTTCCCAGGGTTACTGCCATGACAACAAACTCCCAGTCCGACAGGGCCATATCCGACCTTTTCATCCGTACCGGCCGGCTGCAGTTCATAGTAATGGCTTTCATACTTACCGGCTTCATCGTCTTTGGAAAGCAATTCATAATAATTTGGGCCGGTAAAAATTATTCCGATGTCTACCTGATTGCCCTGCTTTTCTTTATCCCGCTTACTATTCCATTGATCCAGAATCTTGGAATAACCATTCTTCAGGCACGTAATAAGGTGAAATTCAGGGCACTTCTTTACCTTGGCATAGCCCTGCTGAGCCTGGGATTACAGCTGCTGCTTGTCAAAAAATACCAGGGCATCGGTTGTGCCATCGCAATCTGCATAGCATTGGTAATAGGACATATAATAATAATGAACATTTACTATTTTAAATATCAGGCGATAAACATTCCTATATTCTGGAAGGAGATCGGGAAGATGTCAGTTACTCCCCTGATACTGGGAAGTGCTGCATATTTCGCACTGAAATTCATCCCTATTGACAATATCTTAAAACTCGGGGCCGGGGTTATCCTGTTTTCGCTTGTTTATATACCCGTTTTCTGGTTTGCAGGTATGAATCAATCGGAACGTGACCTGGTAAATGAGCCTGTCAGACACCTTCTGACTAAATTTAAAAAGAACCCTAACGCAATTTAAAACGACTAATTACTGAAGGAGTGAAAAGCAAACTAAAAAAACTTATACCAAGGAGAATACTCTTCCTCTATTATCTCCACAGTGCAAAAAAAGCTGTTTTGCCAGATATCAGCAGAAGGGTTCATGACAAGGTTTACAACGACTCTGAAGCGGAAAAGGTAAAGCGTGACCTGACACTGGCCTATCACATAGTTGAAAAGGGTTTGACAATGCCAGTCCCGCGCCCCGGTTTCGGTAAAAATGTGGTTTTGGGCCTGGCTGATACAATATTCCGCTATAGGAATCTCAACCTTCCGCATGATGATCTTGAGTTTCGGCAGTCAGTTTCAGTATTGAGGGAGTACTTGTCATTTCACAAGGACCTTAATTTCAATCTCGACAGCGATGTTTTGGAAAAACTGAATCATGTTATGAAGGGATTGGGCCCTATTGAAGGCCAGAGCCAGATCATGTTTACCAGGGAGGAGTATTTCAGGGATAAGCACGAGCCCTTTGATAAATTCTGCATGTCGAGGTATTCGGTAAGAAATTATACCGATCAGGAGGTCCCTCTTCAGGTCCTTTACGACTGCATCGACCTTGCACAAAAGTCACCCTCATTTTGCAACAGGCAACCAACGCGCGTTCATATTGTCAAATCACCAGGGAAGAAAAACAAGATACTTGAAATACAAAATGGAAACAGGGGATTTGGACATCTTGCCGAAACATTGCTGGTAATAAGTTCTGTAATCTCTACTACAAAGGATATACATGAGAGGAACGAAAACCACCTTAACGGGGGAATTTTCATAATGTCATTGCTGAATGCTCTCCATTTTCACGGGATTGGAGCCTGCTCCCTGAACTGGGGAGTATCGAACGACAAGGACGTTAAGATGCGCGAGATTCTGAATATTCCCGAAAATGAGGTGATACTTATGATAATCTCATGCGGTTATATTCCCGAACAGATATCTGTGGCTGCTTCACCAAGGAAGAAAGCACGGGAGATAACCACTGAACACTTGAGTTGATTTATTTGTTTGGAAATTAAACGCTGACTAAACCCGCGACTGATGTTATGAAAATAGGTATTGTAACCCTGCCATTCAATTCAAACTACGGAGGATTGCTTCAGGCATTTGCACTGCAATCGTCTTTGCGCAATATGGGCCATGAACCAACAACTGTCTATCGCCGGAATCCAATAATGCCCCTGCATATTCAAATTATCTCGTCGGCAAACAGGCTTGCTAAAAGCATCCTCAACCATAAGATGGGGGTCATCCGGTCATGGGCGACGGCTGAAGAAGAACTCATTATTGACCAGCATACCAACCGTTTCATCAGTGAAAATATCAGCACAACCGAAATGCTGAAATCCGAAAGAGACTTTTCAGGTATGAATGACAAGGGGTTTGAAGCCTGGGTTGTCGGTAGCGACCAGGTTTGGAGGCCAAAGTACGCCCCTTCCCTCTCAAATCACTTCCTGGGCTTTGTAACCGACTCTTTTAAAGCAAAGCGCGTCTCTTACGCAGCCTCTTTCGGTGTGGATCAGTGGGAATTTTCTCCTGTCCAAACGGGAAAATGCAGGAAATTGCTCTTAAAGTTTGATGCCGTTTCGGTTCGTGAAGATTCGGGAGTAAAACTGTGCGGGGAAAATCTCGGAGTCGAAGCAAAACAGGTCCTCGACCCTACTATGCTGCTGCCAAAGGAAGAATACATCAGGCTGGTCGAAAAGGACAGCATCGCTGCATGCGACGGAACTCTTCTCACATACGTTCTCGATAAGGCTCCTGACAAAATTGATTTTATAAGAAAAGTGGCAGAAGAAAAAGGACTTAGAGTGATATCAATAATGCCTAAGTCGCTCTTCAGGGATGCAGGCAGAAAAAGGATTGATGATTGTATTTACCCGCCTGTTACAGCATGGCTGAGAGGCTTCATGGATGCAGAGTGCGTAATTACAGATTCTTATCACGGGATGGTGTTTGCCATAATATTCAACAAACCCTTTCTGGCACTTGGTAACTCTAAACGCGGAATGGCAAGGTTCTCCTCATTGCTGAAACTATTCGGCCTGGAAGAGCGCATGGCTCTTTCTACAGAAGAAAACCTTATGGAAAAACTCAATGCGCCGATCGATTTCAGCAAAGTAAATGAGATTTTAATTGTAAAAAGGCATGAATCATTGGCATTTTTGGAAAACTCTTTAAAAACTTAAATTGCAATTTAATATAAAACAATTATATGTATTACAGGAATATCTCCGATCTGAATGAGATTATACTCAGGCGACTGAGTATCCTTCCCCGCGATTTCGACCTTATTGTTGGAGTCCCCCGAAGCGGTATGCTCCCGGCCAATCTGTTGGCTCTCTACCTTAACAAGCCTTATACTGATATCCATTCGTTTATCAACGGGCATATATATAAAGCGGGAGCCAGAAGCCAGTTCTTCGAATCAGATGAATTTAAAAAGGTGCTTATTGTCGACGACAGTATCGCCTCAGGATCGGCAATGGCAGAGGTAAAGGAAAGCCTTTTGCCTATGGCTGAAAAATTTTCATTCAGTTTCTGCGCAATTTATGTTATTCCGGGGAAAGAAAAAATGGTTGACTATTTTTTCGAGACAGTACCCCTGCCCAGGTATTTCCAGTGGAACATAATGAACCATACTTCACTGGAAAAGGCCTGCTTCGACATCGACGGGGTATTATGCGTTGATCCTACAGAAGAACAGAATGATGACGGCCCCATTTATCTTGATTTTATTAAGAATGTGCCCCCGCTATTTATACCCGGGGCCAAAATCGGGACAATCGTCAGCTCAAGGCTTGAGAAATACCGGAAAGAGACCGAAGAGTGGCTACAGGCAAATAATGTCAGATACAACGACCTCATCCTGCTCGATCTTCCCGACAAGGAAGCCCGTCAAAAAGCCAACAGTCATGCTTCGCACAAGGCAAAAACGTACCTGTCGAAAGCTTATGTTCTTTTTGTTGAAAGTTCCCTTTCACAGGCTATTGAGATTAACAGGATAACCGGCAAACCAGTATTGTGTACCGGGAATTTCCAAATGATTTTCGACTCCGAGTCGGTTATTTACAATATCAGAAGCGGTAAGCATTTCCCTTTCCTGCGGAAATTCGCCCTGAAGGTAAGAGACAGGATAAGAGCCGGAAAGAAAGCTTAAAAAATAAAAATGAGCATAGACAAAAACATACTTTGCATTTCAAACACAGCCTGGGAAGGGTTTTATACTAAATCTACCGTCCAGTTAATGTCTCTTCTTGCCAGGCAGAATAAGATCTTGTTCGTCGAATATCCGTATACTATAAAGGATCTTTTCTTTGCCATCCTTGGAAAAGCAAGAGCCCCTGTGATGCGGATGACTGGTCTTGCCCGGAGGCTTGAAGTGAAGGAGCCTTCGCCCGGCGTATTGGTTCATCATCTGGTGGTTCCTCCGGTTTTGCCGGTTGAATTCATAAAGAATGAAAAGCTGTACGATCTTCTTATGAAAATAAATGCCTCCATTTATTCCCGATCGGTAAAACGTGCCCTCAGGAAGCTGAAAATGGATGACCTTGTATGCATAAATGCCTATAATTCAATTTACGGCAACAACCTCAAGGGAATGTTCGGAGAAAAGCTTCTTATCTTTTACTGTTATGATGGGCCCAACATAGGACGGTACGGGAAAAAGGCAGTAACTTCCGACCAGGATTTTGCCTGCAAAGCCGACAGCGTAATTGTAACATCGGAGTTCCTGTCAGGCACTTTGCGCCAATATAATACGAATATTAATGTGGTTAAGAACGGAGTCGATTTCGAAAACTTCCACAAACATGCTAAAAAGGATACAGGCGACGTCTCGCGAAGAAAGAAGGCTGGCTACATAGGAAGCCTTGACCAAAGGTTCGATATAGATACCGTTGAATATGCCGTCAGTAAATTGCCGCACTATGATTTCGAGTTTACAGGGGAACTGATGAACAAAACAGTTGAACAGCGTCTCTCAAAATATAACAATGTCAGATTCTGTCCACCCGTTCAGGCAGGAGAGGTTCCTGCTTTGCTCAATAAATGCGACGCAGGACTGATTCCCTACCTGTGCACAGAGTATACCAGGAATGTTTATCCACTTAAAATAAATGAATACCTGTCGGTGGGGGTTCCTGTTGTCCTGACCTCCTTTGCCGATCTTCCGGAATTTAAGCAGATTGTGAGTTTTACTTCGGGAAAGGAAGATTTTTGCCAAGCCATAGTAAATGAGATCGAATCTGATTCGCCGGAAAGGATCGGTCAGAGAATACTGTTTGCAGAAAAAAACTCATGGGAAAGTCGCGCTGAACAATTAAATAAGATTATTGAAGAACAACTTGGAAAAAAATTGAATAGTACCCGAAATTAAATACCTGACAGAAACACGACAATCAAGAAAAAAGATATAATTTACAGTACAAACCAACTTTAAGCATACCAACTTATATATGGCAGTAATCAACTTCATACAAATTATCCTGCTTCTCCTGCTCGGAATAGCCACACTTTATTTTTTTATCTTCGCCCTTGCAGGTTTATTCTACCGTCAGCCCGCCTACTCCGCCAACCCTCGGATGAACCGGATTGCGGTCCTGATTCCTGGCTATAAGGAAGATGAGGTGATAATGGAAGTTGCCTCTGACGCGCTTTTGCAGAATTATCCGCACGACCTTTTCGATGTTGTAATTATTGCTGATTCCTTCATGCCAGAGACCATAACCCAGCTCAGGGAATTACCTGTTAAGCTGGTAGAAGTAAGCTTCGACAAAAGCACAAAGTCAAAAGCACTTAACAAGGCCATGGAATATCTTCCTGATACCTATGACATCGCGGTTGTACTTGATGCCGACAATGTGATGGCACGCGATTTTCTTCTGAAGGTGAACGCAGCAATTGAAAACGGGTTTATGGTTGTGCAGGGCCATCGTACGGCAAAGAACATGAACAACTCAATGGCCGTTCTCGATGCAGCCAGCGAGGAGATCAATAACAATATTTTCAGGAAAGGGCACAGAGTGCTGGGGTTCTCATCGGCGCTCATCGGCTCAGGTATGGCATTCCGTTATGGCTTCTTCAAGGATCTTATGTCGACGGTAAAAGCGGTTGGCGGATTTGATAAGGAAATCGAACTTAAACTGTTAAAAGCCCGGCACAAGATTGAATACCTTGATGACGCCCTTGTTTATGACGAGAAGGTTCAGAAGGAAGAGGTTTTCAGCAATCAGCGCCGCCGTTGGCTGGCAGCCCAGATCATTTATTTCAGGCAGGAATTCTTTAAGGCACTTGGCGACCTGATAACAAAGGGCAATTTCGACTATTTCGACAAGGCAATGCAATTCATTCAGCCACCAAGGGTTCTCCTGCTGGGAGCCGTGGTCCTCTTCACAGCCTTATTCTCTGTTGTCAATATGTTCATCTGGGAAAACAGTTTTTTGCTTTTCTCATGGCTTGGTCTTTTCATCGCCTGCATCATGGTCTTCCTTTTTTCAATTCCGGTCTCCTTTTATAACCTGTCTACTCTCAAAGCAATGGCCAGTCTTCCCAAAGGAATGGTTCTCATGTTTTTATCCCTTATGAGGATAAGAGGGGCCAACAAGCAGTTTATTCATACAAAGCACACATCCACAGGATTAGAAAAGTAACAATGAACAGAAATAATGCAATCGATATCTCCAAAGGAATAGGAATATTCCTGGTAATTTGGGCTCATACCATTTGCCCTTTCAGAGCCCAGATCTATATTTTCCATATGCCCCTTTTCTTTCTTGTCTCGGGTTTTCTCTTCAACAATCGTGACACAGTAAAGACAACCTTTATTAAGAAGATAAAGTCATTGCTCATCCCGTTTGTGTTTTTTGTAATATTGCAGAGGGTCGGATTCATTCTGGTCTATCTCATTGGAGGTACATTTAAATCCTCCTACCTCCTGCTGTGGAATCCGGTTCCTGTAAGAGGTGTTCTGGGAGTGCTGTGGTTCATCCTGGCACTTTTCCTCGTAACAATTATTTATAGCTTAATAAACAGGCTGCGCTCATATTTCCTGATTTTTCTGGCAAGTTTTCTGGCATCGCTCGCAGGGTATTTACTTTACCGCTACAAGATCAGCCTGCCTATGCACATCGATGCATCATTGAGTATGATGCTATTCTTTTTTGTCGGCAACTTCCTGGCCAGAACTGATACTGAAAGGGTTGGACCGGTGCGTAACTGGGCTCTGCTAAGTGCGGCCTCAGTTATTATATTCATCGTTGTGACAAAATTCTATTTACCTGATATCAACATCGTCAACAATGTAATAGAAGGCAATTTCCTGCTAAGTACCGGATTAATATTGCTGGGCTGTCTTATGGTGCTGATAAACAGCAAACTACTTAACTACGTGCCAATTATTAACAATGCACTTGCTTATTTAGGAAGAAATTCCCTGACAATATACGCAACACACACTTTTATCCTTGAAGCAGTTTATCTTGTATACCCCAGGAAAAGTGTAACAACGTGGGGTGGCGTGATTATCAGCCTGCTTATTCTGGGCTTATGCCTGCTCCTGAATATTGGATTACAAAAGTATTTTCCCTTTGTTTTTGGAAAAAAAGACATTCTGGCGGGAATATTCAAACCACGTGAAATCAAAGTTAAAGGATAACAGAAATACAAATGAACAGGAACAATTCCGTAGATATCGCAAAGGGCATAGGCATATTCCTTGTTATCTGGTCGCACACAGTGTGTCCGGTAATACCCCAGCTCTGTCTTTTTCACATGCCGGTATTCTTCATGCTTTCCGGTTATGTCTTTAACAGGAAGGAGAGCTTCGAAAACACGTTAAGAAAGAAGATAAGGTCTTTAATTGTTCCGCTCTTATTCTTCTTCGCATTCCAGCGGATCAGTTTCATACTTATTGCAATGGCCGGAGGTACCTTCAAAACAGCTTATCTGCTTCCATGGACTTCAATACCGCCATGGCAGGTTATGGGCGTACTCTGGTTTATTATTTCTCTCTTCACCGTTATAATGATTTACTCTCTTATAAACTTGATCCGGTCTGATATCCTGAAATTTGCAGCGAGCCTTCTTCTGACATTCAGCGGTCACCTCCTCGACAATTTCAATATCCATCTGCCCTTGTACCTAGGTTCGTCGCTCAGCATGATTTTTTTCTTCCACACCGGGGTAATGCTTGCGGCAGCCGATCTGAAGAAAATTGGTCCTGCAAGGAACTGGGCAGTTCTGGGAGTTCTCTCCGTCGGTCTCTTTATTGTCTGGGTCCATTTTTACCAGCCTAATGTTGTTATGGCATATAATTATTTCGGCGGCAACTTTTTTCTTACACTTGGAATAATGCTCCTCGGATGCTTCATGCTTCTCATAAACAGCAAGTTAATAGATTACGTCCCCCGCATTAATAAGGCCCTGGCATATATCGGAATGAACTCTCTCACTGTTTTTGCTGTGCACCCGGTCGTCCTGCAGGCAATCTATCTTGCCTTCCCGAAAAGAACGGTGACAGTTCCCGGAGGTATGATCATTAGTGTTATTGTCCTTGGCCTATGTCTGGTTATTAATATTTTGCTCCAGAAATACTTTCCGTTTGTATTCGGGAAGAAGGTACTTTCGCTGCCGGGCATTTTCCGTACCAGGCCCGGGGCTCAGGTATAAAAAAACTGAAAAGATTAAACTACCAGTGATACAAATGAAAAAGATCAGGATACTTGAAGCCATAAGGCAGGGCAAGATAGGCGGCGGCGAAACACATGTGCTTGAACTCGTTTCCACCATCGACAAGTCGGTATTTGAACCCATAGTGCTCAGCTTCACGCCAGGGCCTATGGTGGATGAGCTTAAAAGAATTGGCATAGAGGTACATGTGATTGAAACCGAAAGAGGATTCGACAGGAAAGTCTGGAAAAAGGTCAGGCATCTGGCTCAGGAACTGAAGATTGACATAATCCACGCTCATGGTACCAGGGCAAATTCAAATGTTTTCATGGCAGCACGGAGTCTTGGGGTGCCTCTGATATATACGATACATGGATGGTCGTTCCACCGCGATCAGAGTCTGCCCGTAAGGATGGTCAGGGAGATGTCGGAAAGGTTCCTTACTTCGGTTTCTGCATCGAATATTTGTGTCTCATTCAGTAATCAGCAGGATGGAATAACCGGATGGAAAATGAAACGATCGTCGGTCATCTACAACGGAATCAATACCAGCAAATTCAATCCTGCAGGAACTTACCGGGATGTCAGGAAGGAACTTGGCATTCCCGGGGGGAAGACTGTAGCAGGCTTTATCGTGAGAATGACAATTCAGAAAGATCCCTTTACCCTGATCAGGGCTATGAAAATTGTTAAGGAGAAATGCAGCGAAATCGTTCTCCTTATGATCGGTGAGGGAGATCTTAAGGATGAAGCAGTAACTATGGCAAAAAAACTGGACCTTACCGACACTGTCATTTTTGAGAATTTCAGGCAGGATGTGCCTGATGTTTTAAACGCGATCGACATTTACTGTCTCCCATCATTGTGGGAAGGTCTTCCGATAGGCATTCTGGAGGCAATGTCGATGGGCAAGCCTGTGGTTGCAACTCCTGTTGACGGCACCAGAGAAATCATTACCAATGGCGAAAATGGAATATTGATTCCGGTTGGAGACGAAAAGACACTGGCAGAAGCAATATTAACTCTGCATTACGACCCTGAAATGAGGAAAAGAATAAGTGAAAAGGCCATTGTAACTATCCGGGAAAGATTTTCTGTGGATCATATGGTGAGGCAGATAGAAGATCATTATGGAATGATTGTAAATAAAAGAAAATAAATCTGGGGCAGGTGCCTCTGGATTGAACAAACCAGTAAGAGATTAAAAAAGTATAAAATTATAATAATGTTTCGCCCTAAAGTACCATCTGACATCAGAATTCATGAACTTGAATACATCAGGCTTGAAGAAATACCGGAAGAAGTCTTTAACCGGATAAGGGCAGGTTTTGATGCCCAGCGTACCGGTGAGGCCCTGGTTTCGGTAAATATTATCGCATGGAATGAGGAAGCAAACATACTCAGGAACATATCGTCGCTCAGCGCAATGAAAAGTTCGTATCCTGTCGAATACATCTATGTTGACAATAACTCCCGTGACAAAACTTCAGAAATAATCCGCCGGTGCGGAATAATACCCGTTCCTGAAACAAAACAGGGCTATGGATTTGCGCGACAGGCGGCTATGGAAAATTCGCACGGGAAATTTATTCTCACAGGAGATGCAGATACCATCTATCCTCCTACCTGGATCGACACCATGCTAAAGCCTGTACTATCAGGTAATTACATTGCCACTTCTGGTACGTATTCCTTTATTCCGGCGAAGGGGGAGTCACGTCTGAGGTACGCTTTTTATGAATTTTTCCGCGACATCATTCACAATCTGAGAACCATTAACCGGCCCTATCTTGCGGTTGGGGGCGTTAATTTCTGTTTCCCTCGCGAAAAGGCGTTGAAGATTGGCTTTATAAAGAATAACTCGAGGTCAGAAGACGGCTCGATGGCCCTGGCACTTATGAAAGAGGGAAAACTGAAAAGAGTCACCAACATAAAGGCTGCTGCATGGACTGTAACCCGCTCCATCGAGAGAACAGGGACTTTCAGCGAAGCAGTAAGTCTCAGAATCACAAAGGAGTTGAAAAGAATTAAAATATATTTTTCAAAGCATGAATAATATAACCATGCTTTAAAATAAACTGAATTGCTTTTATAAATTAAATTTTACTATATGGAATCAGGTTCCCCTATTTCAGTGATTGTGGCTTGCGACAATCACTATTTCATTCTCCTCGCCGCACTGTTGAAGTCAATAGAATTCAATCATAAAACCGAGGAAAGAATTGAAGTCTTTATCGTTGACGATGGCATCCGGGCTGCTAACAGGAAAAAACTAGCTGCCTCGCTCGACTCTGCAAAGATCGGTCTGAACTGGATTCCGATGGATAAAGCCATCCCCGACAATATGAAGATACCCTTCGACCGTACTTCCTATCCCAAAAACATACACACCAGGATATTTATCCCTCATTTTATCCCTGAACAATACGATAAGATCATCTACCTTGATGTAGACATGATAATGATGCATGATATATCAGAGCTTTGGAACATTGACCTTAACGACAATATGCTTGCTGCTGTCATGGACCCGAGGCTTAAGGTTTTCAGTAATTCCTGGGGAGGAATACTTAATTATAAGGAACTTGGCTTCGACCCCGATACAAGGTATTTCAATACTGGTATTCTTTTGATCAACATTAAGAAGTGGAGGGAGGAAGGGAGCGCTGCGAAGGTTGTCAAATGCATTTCCGACAATGAGAAATACGCTAACTATCCCGATCAGTACGGGCTGAATATAGTAATGGCAAACCGCTGGCTCGAGCTCGATCCGAAGTGGAACTCTTTTGCCGATACCCAATGCGACGATCCATTCATTATCCATTTCATTGGCCGCAAACCCATGTATAAAACCTATGACAACCTGCCGGAATTCAAAACTATATTCTATGAACACCTCAACCGTACCAGGTGGAAAAATTTTAAGCCGATAGGAGAATCAAAGCGTTATGTAAAGAAACTCGGTAATGTAATCCGTAAAATACCAGAGTTCCTGCGACGGAGAGTATAATCCTTCCCAATCACGCTGCAGGCAGCGAAAACCATGATACTATTTTAGGCAGATAATTAATAAATTACTATGACAATTATGCTTTCCCTGAAGATTTTTTTTTGGCTTATGCTTTTCATTATATTCTATTCGTATGTCGGCTATGGAATACTGTTATTCGCGATAATCAAAATCAGAAGGCTGCTTGGCTTAAACAGGCGAAAGAAATCTGATGAAGTATATGAGCCTGAGGTAACTCTGTTCATTGCAGCCTATAACGAAAGTGATTTCGTCGATCAAAAAATGAAAAACTGCAGGGAACTGGACTATCCCGCCGATAGGGTCCGAATAGTTTGGGTCACCGACGGATCGAACGACGGCACCCCGGATCTGCTGAGAAAATATTCAGGAGTTGATGTGCACCATATTCCCGAACGCAACGGTAAAATAGGCGCTATGAACAGGGGAATGAAACTCGTAAAAAGCCCCATCGTGATATTCAGTGATGCTAACACCCTCTTAGGAAAGGAATCCGTACGCCGCATAGTGAAACTTTTCAGCGACCCGGTTGTAGGATGTGTTTCAGGGGAAAAAAGGATATTCAGCCGAGAGAAGGATACTGCGGCAGGTGCCGGCGAAGGTCTGTACTGGAAATATGAATCAGCACTTAAAAAATGGGATGCCGAACTCTATTCCGTCGTTGGTGCCGCAGGCGAATTATTTGCAATAAGGACCGGGCTTTATCGTGAAGTCGAACCCGATACTATTCTTGATGATTTCATAATTTCACTTCGGGTTGCCCAGGAAGGCTACACAATTCAATACGATCCGGAAGCATATGCCATAGAGACGGCTTCGGCTGACATAAAAGAAGAACTGAAAAGGAAGGTAAGGATTTCTGCTGGCGGCATTCAGTCGGTTGTGAGGCTTAGTTCGTTAATCAATATCTTCAAATATGGTACCCTTTCGTTTCAGTATATCTCTCACAGGGTTCTTCGTTGGACACTGGCTCCTCTCTCTCTTCTGCTGTTGATACCCGCAAATCTGGCTTTAGCCTTAGGCGAAGGCTTTCTCCGGTTTGGAATGTATGACTCGCTTTTCTGGCTTCAGCTCCTTTTTTATGTTGCGGCACTTGCAGGATGGTATCTCGAGAATCGAAAGACGAGAAACAAGCTTCTTTTTGTACCATATTATTTCATGATAATGAACCTTTCTGTTATTCTCGGGTTCTTAAGATACGTTAAGGGCTCACAGTCGGTAAACTGGGAACGGGCCAAACGCGGAATCGGATAATAAGTAAAAACACAGATGGTTCATGGGGCAGGGAACCTTTTAGATTGGGGATTTATAATGAAAATAAGAATTGGGATTGAAATTTCAATAATTTCAGTTAAAGCAAGACTATTGATGATATCAGTTTTTGCTTTATTTTTTACTCTCAGCAGCCGTAGTCAGAACGTCTTTACTGTTGATACTCTTTCCACGCTGGTAGATGGCCTCTACTCGCCTTATAATCAGGTTGAGCCGGGAGATACAATTTTTCTTGAAGCAGGCATGCGAAGACTTATAAGAATACGTAACCTTACCGGTGCACCCGGAAAGCCTGTAGTAATAATTAACAAAAATGGTAAAGTAGTTTTCGACTCTGACTACACCTATGGAATCTCAATTCTGAACTGCAGGTACATCAGGGTTACCGGAAGTGGAGACCCTGATCATTTCTATGGTATCGTGATAAACCAGGTTACAAACGGCACCGGAATAGGAATCAGCGGAATGTCTTCCGACTATGAGATAGATCATCTGAGTATTAGTTACTGCAAGTCTGTCGGCATATTTGCTAAAACCGATCCCGACTGCGGCTTCCTTTCAACACGTGATAAATTTATCCAGTTCAATACCATAATTCATGATAATTATGTTTCGCATACAGGCACTGAAGCCATGTATATCGGAAGTACCCAGTATTTCGGGCAGAAGATTACATGCAACGGAGTAGATACCTTACTGATGCCTTCACTGCTCGACGGAGTGAAAGTCTACAACAATAAAATTGACTCTTGCGGCTGGGATGGAATCCAGGTGACCTCAGCCTCAAAGAATTGCCGGATTTACAATAATGAGATTCTCAATTACAGTCTGGCAGAATCCTATGGCCAGATGTCAGGCATAATAATTGGCGGAGGTTCCAAATGCGACTGTTATAATAACCTTATCAGCCAGGGCAAAGGGATGGGAATTGAAAGCTTCGGGCTTGGGGGACAAAAAATCTACAATAACATTATCCTCGATGCCGGCAAGAACTTCTTCCCTGCTGACACTAACAGACAGGTTCACGGCATCTTTGTGACTGATATCACAACACAGGCAGATTCATCATTATATATCTTCAACAATGACATAATTAATCCCATGTCGGACGGAATAAGGTTCCAGAGTACTATCACCAGGGGTAACATTGTAGCGTCAAATCTAATTGTGAATCCGGGCAATTTTGATCACTATGAGAACGAAAAGAAAGGTCACCGTGGCAAGGATTCATATGTTATGCTTACTTCCGCCAATACCGAAATTGCCTTAATGAATAACTTCTTCACCAGGAGCCTCGACAGTGCAAAAATTTCAGAATCTAACTACATTCCCCGGCCCGGCTCACCATTGATTAATTCGGGCTGGCCCGGATCGACGGGTATAAATTTCGATTTCCTGGGAAATCTCCGGCCTATAGGTAAAGCCTGCGAAATCGGAGCTCTTGAATTCGATCCGGCAACTGTCGGACTTACAATACAACAGGCTGATAAAGCTTACGGAAGTACTATTTTTCCAAACCCGGTAAAAGGACTTACGACAATTTCTTATCATTTTTCAAGGGCTGGAAGAACCACTATTCTGATATATGATCTTCAGGGACACATAGTATTTAAAAAAGAAGAGGAGTACCTGGCTGACAGTTACAGCAAGATTCAATTCGATGCTTCACGATTGGAAAATGGATTATACCTGTACCTCATTAAAAAGGGGGTTGAATCTCTTTCCGGAAAGCTGATGAAGATAAACTGAGCCATCGTTTCCTACATTGACCTGTCTAACAGTCAGGTAAATGCAACCAGCAAGAAGAGTGTCGGCTATTCACTTATTGAGATATACTTATTTTTTAAGTGCAGCTTTTGCAGACAGGTAATCATAGAGTATATACACAGCTGATTTTCAAGTTTCAGCATTTTCGTCCCAACCTCACTGGCGGGTGAAAGACACTCGGTAAAAGATTTCTGAGGAAAAACTTCTTCATTCCGGAACATAATCAAACGGCAAAAGATCAGCAATCCGTTTTTTTGCCATTTCACCCTCCCAGCTGATACCCGAAGGATCGGAATAACCATTCGCCTGAAAATAGACCTTATCCTTGAGGAAAACAATGAAGCTGGCTGGAGTTTTTGAATACCAGGCCAAAGCCAGTCCCCCTGTATATTTCAAATACTTTGTCCTGCTGTCGGTCTGAACTACTATTTTCTTACTGCCGAGAGTTTCATTTGAAGAATTCTTTACTGTAAAACCCGCTGAATTAAGGTCGTCATTCCACAAACTCCTGAAAAACTGAAGACGCGACCCTTTATAGGCTTCTTTCCTTTTCCTTTCGAAAAGCAGTTTCTTGTTTTCGCTTGCCGATGTATCTTCACTGAAAATAGCATTTCCTTTAAATACAAAACCAGAGCTCTGTTTAAAATATTCGAACTTATCGAGGTAATAGGTTATTTTATAGCCCATTGCCCTGTTCTCTATCAGGATCGGTTTCAGGGCATAAGCCCTAATAGTGTCATTATCTTTATTATAAATGAACCTTATATCTTCCTCATTTACAATCTCACAATTAAGCGAATTGCTTGTGGTTCCCAGAAATTCGCTCCTGAATACAGTCAGATTCTCCCTTCTCTCCCTTGAATGTGATTTTGACTTGACCACTACTTCTTCAAGTTCGAACAGTTTGGGACTGAGATAAACATTCAGCGGCTTACCCGGCTCAAAACTGGTCATGGTTGCCGAATAATACCCAAGTGCACTAACTGTCAATTGCATTCCGGTATACTTCGCAACATTCAGTTCATATTTACCATCCTTGTCCGACAGGGTGCCTCCGAATGTGCCGTTGAAATAGACCGATGCAGAATATATGGGCTCCTTAGTTTTCTGGTCGAAAATAGTTCCGCTGATAACCTGACCGTAGGCCAGCAGATTAAAGTTAAGTATCAGTAAAAGTAAAACGATTCTTCTCATGGCAATTAATTTCGTCAGGGCTGCTTAATGTTTTCGGGAGTATTCATCCAGTATCTGCTGATACCCGGCTGACCTGCCCTGCAGTTATCTTCAAGGGGCATATATCTGATGAAGCAGGTATCGGTGAATTGAACCGGTTTGTTGTATTCCTGGACAAAGAGTTCCCTGTACTGATACAATTCGAGATTCTTTTTCCTGTCGAGAAAATTCCCGTCAGAATCCTTAATATCATCTATGACAATAAGACAGGATTCACGCATTTTCCTGTCAGCTTTTTCATTAAGCCTGATAAACACCTTGTTACCTGCAGCAGAGATACTGCTGATTCCAGCCTTTTTACCGCCCAAAGTTATCTGGTAGTCCTTCTTCCGCGTCGCCGCTGCAGGATCTAAATCCTTGTTAAATTCAACTACAAGTGTCGGTTTTGAATAATTGAAGGTATCCCAGTATGATCGAAGGATCTGGAAGTATGAATGATCGGTTGTGTCGGAAACATTAAAGTAATTATTGAAAGAGATATACTTTAAGCACATAAGGGAGTCAACCGATTCATCATAACCATATTCAATATCAATATTAAACATTTCTTTATTCTCCCCGGGTTTGTTCCGGTAGAAACATTTGTATTCCAGTTTGTGAATCGAATAATCGTCAGGCTGAATAAATATTGTTCCTTCAACCCTCAGGTTATTTCCGGTAAATTTTTTCTTCGCACTGAACGCGATACTCTGAAGCTTAAGATTATTATTAAAAACAATAACAGGCTCTGAGAAGGTATGGTTCAAAATAAAGTCTTCGGAAAGTACATTTACGAATGAGAAAGACAATGCTCTGTAGTTCCTCAGTGCATCATGAACCATAAGTATAAATAACTCGTTGCCATACTGATCGCCCAGGGTAGCATCGGGAATGATCTTATCTGGACTTTCGGGATCATATTTACTGTCGTAATATGGTGAAAGGCTCATTACCGGGAATGAGGTATTCTTGCGGAAATCCAGTAACCTGTATTTATTCAGAACTGACCATTCAGAAAATCCGCTGTCGAGGGTCTGAACGATTGCTTCATTCAGGTTGAAATAGGCTTTATCCTTCTTCTGGTAGTCCCTGTAATAAGCGATGTAGCTGAACGGCTTATCAGGATAGTTTTTTTTGATATTCCTTATTGCCCTTCCCACGATTGTTGAAGGACTCAGGTTATACCTTGAAGCTGAAATCCTTACTTCTCTCAATCCATAGATCGACGGGCTGAGATAGATCCTGTTAATAGTACTGTCGCTCAGATCGCTGAATGCTACGGCTTTCCTTTTATAACCTATGCAGGTTACAACCAGGCTGTCAGAACTGAAATCAGAATTACCGGCAACGACAAAATCCCCATCGGCATTTGCATAAACCCCCAGCTGATTTGCCTTTAGCTTTACTGCGGCAAAGGGTACAGGCAAATTGCCCGCCGAACTCAGAACTTTTCCATTAATATTACTACCTGTCTGAGAGAATACATTTAGCGGACTTGCAAGAGCGAAAAACATGGCCGCCAATGCAATAGGGAAACAAGAATGAACCGGTAATTTCGGGACTGACATTTTATTGATAATAGAATTTATCTTTACGTATCTCCACCAGAAACCGGCTGGGGTATGATAAAAACGCGTTATAAGTAGAAACAAATGAAGGCATAGTAATGAGTAGCTCCTGTTTCGCACGGCTGCAGGCCACGTAAAACAACCTTCTCTCCTCCTCTATCTCCTCTATATTTCCAAGAGATCTTACAGAAGGAATAAGTCCGTCAAGCGCATGGGGAATGATAACGCTGTACCACTCAAGACCCTTTGCAGAGTGTATGGTTGAAATAGTAAGCGGTTTCTCTTCCGATTCATCAATAAGAGGGACCGTACGGCTCCCAAATTTTTTGGACGGCGGATCAAGAGCGAAGTCGGTAAGAAATTTATCGAGCAAATCGTACCTCGAGGCCAGGTCGACAAGTACATTAATATCGAGAAGCCTTACGGAAAAATCATATTCCATCGCCTGAAGGATCGGAGAATAATACTCCCTGATTATTTCTATCTTACGGGGGATGCTGATCTCCGGATCTTTGGCCTTATTGATCATAACCGTGAGTCTCTTAAGATCCCCGGCAAACTTTGCATTGCCAAACGATTCAACATTCAGCCCGTTTTCGGAAATAATCTTCTGAATGATTTTTGAGGCGGTAACCAGACCAACCCCCGAGAGGTATTTCAGTATTCGGTGCCAGGCAACTGCATCATAGGGATTCTGAAGGATTCTTAAATACGAAATGATGTCCTTAACATGTTTCCGTTCGTTGAATGCCAGCCCTCCTACAGCTACATAAGGGATGCTTCTTTTATTAAGTTCTACCTCTATATATCTTGCATGCCAGAAAGCCCTTACCAGGACGGCCACCTGGTTCAGGGCAATACCTTTCTCCCTGTACTCCATTATTTTGTCGACAATAAACTCAGCTTCCAGTTGCTGGTCATAGAATTTCCGTACCACAGGCAAAGTATCGTAGAGGATACTCGAGAACAGCTTTTTCTTATAGCCAATTACGGCGTTGCTGATTATTTCATTTGTGAAATCAAGGATCTTTTGATTGCTCCGGTAGTTTTCCTCAATCTTGATTACAGCACTACCCGGGAATTTCTGAGGGAACCTCAGTATGTTCTCATAATTGGCACCGCGAAATGCATAAATACTCTGGGCATCATCGCCAACAACAAGGATATTCCTTGATTTTTCCGACAGAAACTCTACTATTTCTTTTTGTACCACGTTAGTATCCTGGTATTCGTCAACCATGATATACCTGAATTCATTCTGAAGCCTGCTTATGAAAACCGGATTATCCCTCAGGAAATCCCTCAGAACTTCCATAAGGTCGTCGTAGTCAAAGATCCTGCATAACTTCTTGTATTTCTGGTAACCCAGATTTATCAGCTCTATCTGCGGAATGAATTCGATTAATCCAGTGAACTCATTATCAATTACATGTCTGATAGTCAGGTTTCGGTTTCTGGCAGATGATATTATCTCCTGGAGCCTGTTTTTCCTTGGAAATGCCTTTTCCTTTTTATCTATCTTCAGTTCCGATCTGATAAGGTCGATTGTGTCGGCGGAATCCTCCGAATCGATTATAGTGAAGTTAGGGGGAATGCCAAGAAGCCCGGAGTACTTTCTGAGTATATAGTTTGAAAATGAATGAAATGTACCTCCGAAGACTTTTTGAGCGCTGTTGTCCCTGAGAAGCTCCTGAACCCTGCCGATCATTTCACTGGAGGCCTTCCTGGTGAAGGTCAGCAGCAGAATCTCTCCGGGACTGATCCCGTTTTCGAGCATAAACGCAACTCTGTGCACTATTACTCTGGTTTTTCCGCTCCCGGCTCCGGCAATAACAAGTACAGGTCCGTCTATCGTTGTGACAGCTTCGAGCTGCGAATTATTCAGCTCTTTCCTGTAGTCAATTTTATAAGTACGTGTCAGTTTAATCTCTGGTAATATGACAGGGCGGCTTTCAATCGATTTAATAATAGAATTCAGTTCCGATATTTTTCTTGATGTTCCTTCTGTCTGTTCTGCCTCAGCATAATCACTAATACTGATGCTCATCAGGTCGGTCACCCGTTGCTCGGGATAAAGGTTCTGGCTTGCCTGCTGCCTTGCAGCCAATTGTTCAATATTCCCAAAGAAGGATTCGGAAGAAACAGAACCTTCGGAAGGAAGCTCTCCTGAAGGCCCTGTTTCATCATTCTCAAATTCAGAAATTGCCTTTGATCTTAAAGAAAAACTGTCTTTTATGTTATCAGGTAACGACATGGTTTAGTAACGTTAGAATAGGCTCGCAGGAATTTATTAATACGTAAAGTTAATCAATAACCCATATCAATGTCGTTTAGTCAAGCCCGAATAATCAGTTTCTCACTCCAACTTTCTTACCCCACTGCCCCCTTGGGGGGTTGGGGGGTAAAAACACAAGAATAGTAGAGTGGTCCCTGTGGTAAAATATTCTTTTCATGTCTGGTAATAATTTTCCTTAACGAAACGCCATTGTAACCCATATTATTAACCGTATTTCTACTCGATTACTATCATGTCCCAGTACTTTAATGAAGGCACTATAAAACTGACAGTATTCCCGTTTTGCTGAAAGGGAAGTTTAAAAGCAATTCCTGAATTGAGATCAGGCGAGGCGAACCAGATCTTTTTTACTGTGCCGGATGAATAGTATTCCAGTTTGAGATTCTGAATCAACGACGGAATTGTCTTAGTCCCATCAGTATCGCGCCAGTCAGTTGAATTTGTTCTGAAGTTTATTAGATGTAATACCTGTTTTCCACCTGCAATTTTACCTGCAACAGAAACTGAACCTGTTTGCGGGGGCCAGGTACTGACCGGCACCGACCCTCCGGCAGCTGCAGAAACAGAAGGAGAATTGAAATTGCCTCCATCCCGTAAAAGGTTTTGATAGGCTACTGAAAAATCATAATAGGCAACAAGCGATTTTTTCAATTCTTCGCTCATCTGAAGGTTGGAATTCGGAAAATACTCCTTCCCCAGCATATGCTCCCCAAGTTCCAGATGGGCCCCGCCAAAGGCAAAAATGACCGCATCGGCGAACAGAACTGAAGGGATGTTGAACGACCCGGTTTTGTCAGCAAGTTTGTAGTTTATATATGCCGCCAGGATTGATTTTTTACCCTGGCTGAATGAGCTGTTGTCATTTAGAATATTGGCAAGTGAAAGATAGGTATCATTTGGACTCCAAACTTCCGTGTACAAAAAATCCACATCGGAACCCGCAATTGATGCCTGCTGGCCATACTGGTTCACTGAATTGAAAACAAGCCGCTTATCGGGACGACTGCTCTTCATTGCCGCTATGAAAGAGCCGAATGCCGCTGCAACATTGAGCGTGGCTCCGTTATAATTAAATTTTGAGCCCCAGTCACCAAGCTGATCGATATGATACCCGTCAAAACCATAAACAGAATACATTTCATTGTTTCTGTCGGCAAGATATTTCTGCCAGTCGGGGTTCGATGGATCCATCAGATATATAGGACTTTTCAGGAAACTTCCAATATCAAAAACAGTTTTTTTCTGATGATTTACATCATCATACATATACCATTCAGATAAAACTCCGTCGGCAGAAGCATCGTTAAGGGAGCCATAACAAAGATTGTACGACATTGCCTTCATTCCTTTTATATGTGCTCTTTCTATATAACCATCGACTGTTGACTTATAAGTCGGTCTTCCGGCTATATCAAGCCAGTTTTGTGAGGGCAAAGCCGGTGTACCTGCAAGGGGTTTGTGGTGCTTTTCGGTCCAGTCGTAAAACTGAAGACCGTTAATATGGTATCTCGTAAGATTATCTATAACCTCATCCATCTGTGAATCATTTAACAGTGGAAAACCGGAGAGGAAACCATACCGCGGGAACCTCTTCCAGTCTGAAGATACATCAATCGCTATGGAGCCATAAATAACTTCCCTTTTATTCTCAATATTGTATATATCAGCCAGATATCCCGTAAAATCTGTGGCAGGAGGATTCCATTTCCATTCCAGAGCCTTATAATCCGACTCCTGAACGGTTTCATACAGGTGCCTGTATCTGATTTTGCATGTAGCCGGAACCGATTTATCTATAGTAAATGAGACCTGTTCCCCTGGCAGATAAACGGCCTTATCGGTTGAAATATTAACAGGTGCTGCAGCTGATAAAGGAATTGAAGAATTATTATCATTGCCTGTTGAGGTATTTTCGTCCTTTTTGCAGCCCGATAAAAACAGAATACCAAATAGCAGACAAGGGTAGATTTTATTTAAAAACATAATGTAACGACGCTACCTGAATTAATAAAATGAATACTTATTTTCTACTTAAAATATTCGAAAAATCTCCTTGGGTTTACTCTTTATCCCTGACCATCTTTTTAAAATACCGCCAGGACTGTAAATATAACTCTTCGTACCGTAACTTATGTTTCAGATGGAATGTAAAACCGGTAACTTTTTCGAGATTCAATTGTTAAAGGGATTAGGTGATGTTTAGATTTGTTTTATAAAAAAATACATCAACTTAGCATCTTCAAAAAAACAGGCAATTAATGGCGACAAGAGTTCAACTTCTGAAAACATACCCGGTTACCGGTTTATCGTGTGCATCGTGTGCTGCGAGAACTGAGAAATTCGTTAAAACGCTTCCGGGAATCAGGAACGCCAGTGTTAATTTTGCCACTACCTCGATCCAGGTCGAGTTTCTTCCGCAGGAGATCTCTCCCACGGAAATGAGAAAGGCTGTACAATCAATAGGTTACGACATAATAATAGATGAAACCAACAGCGACGAACTGAAAGAAGAAGCACAGCTCATCCATCTCAAAAAGCTCAGGATTAACACCTTTGGTTCTGCCATTTTAAGCGTTCCTCTAGTGATAATTGCAATGGTATTTATGAACATACCCTATGCGAACATTATTATGATGGGACTGGCATCGCCCGTGGTCTTCTGGTTTGGACGGCAGTTTGCAGCCGGAGCATGGAAACAAATGAAGCACCGTTCGTCAAATATGGATACTCTTGTTGCCCTGAGCACCGGAATAGCTTACTTTTATAGTGCTGCAGTTACAATATTTCCCGGTTTTTTCCACAACGCCGGAATACACGGACATGTATATTTTGAAGCCTCATCAGTTATAATTACATTCATTCTTCTTGGAAAGCTTCTGGAAGAAAGAGCAAAATCCAATACATCTTCAGCTCTTAAGAACCTGATCGGCCTACAGCCTAAAACTGTTTTCAGGATAGGTGCCGATGGAAGCCAGAAGGAAATTTCCATAACCGAAGTCATGCCGGGGGATATCCTCATTGTCAAACCGGGAAATAAAATACCGGTAGATGGCACGGTAATATCAGGCAACTCCTTTGTTGATGAAAGCATGATTTCAGGAGAGCCGTTGGCAGTTGAAAAAACAGTTGAATCGAAGGTATTCGCAGGAACAATAAATCAGAAAGGCAGTTTTCAGTTCAGGGCCGACAAAGTAGGTGGCGATACAGTATTGGCCCAGATAATCAGGATGGTTAAGGAAGCCCAGGGCAGCAAGGCTCCTATTCAGCACCTTGTTGACAAAATTGCAGGTGTATTTGTGCCTGTTGTAATCTCAGTCGCACTTCTCAGCGGGGTAATATGGTCGCTGTCGGGTGCTGAAAACGCTATGACACATGCTCTCCTTTCGGTGGTCACAGTACTCATAATTGCATGTCCCTGTGCACTGGGACTTGCAACACCAACTGCAATAATGGTGGGAATAGGCAAAGGAGCCGATAACGGAATTCTTATAAAAGATGCTGAAAGCCTCGAAACAGCTCACAGGATAAATGCAGTGGTACTCGACAAAACAGGGACCATAACCTATGGGGAACCCAAAGTTGCTTCAATTGAATGGAGCAGCTCTGTAGCCGGCGAAGAAAAAATAAATATTCTTCTTGCAATGCAAAAAAACAGCGAACATCCTCTGGCTGAGCCTACTGTAAGATATCTGCTGAAATCGGGAATAAAAGGAGATGTCCCGGTAACGAATATTGAAAGTATTCCGGGTAAAGGGGTGAAAGCCATTATAGGAGGCGAAACATATTTTGCCGGCAACAGGAAACTGATGATTGAAAATGGGTTCCCGTTTGAAAATGAAATAAAACCTTTTACAGACAAATTTGAAAATGATGCAAAAACAGTTTATTACTTTGCAGATTCAAATAGCATTCTGGCGGCAATTGCAGTTTCGGACACAATAAAAAAATCATCAGCTGAAGCTATTAAACAACTTCAGGGGATGGGCATTGAGGTTCATATGCTTACCGGCGATAATGAACAGACTGCCCGTGCAATTGCAACTGAAGCCGGGATAAAGAGCTACAGATGGGAGGTTATGCCTCAGGACAAACATGATTTCATAAAAGAGCTTCAGAAAAAAGGCAGGATTGTAGCCATGGCCGGTGACGGGATTAACGATTCTCAGGCGCTTGCGCAAGCCGACGTCAGCATAGCCATGGGGAAAGGTTCAGGAATAGCTATCGATGTCGCCAAAATGACAATTATCTCATCTGATCTGATGAAGATACCCCAGGCAATAAGGCTTTCCAGGAATACTGTCAGAACAATAAAACAAAACCTGTTCTGGGCATTTATTTATAATGTTATCGGGGTCCCTGTTGCGGCCGGCCTCCTGTTTCCATTCACTGGCTTCCTGCTTAATCCGATGATAGCAGGCGCTGCAATGGCCCTCAGTTCGGTAAGTGTCGTAAGCAATAGTTTGAGTCTGAAGATGAAATCATTAGAATAGAGTTAAAGATATCTTCCCGGTTAAGAGAATTCAGATATTACCTAACGGTTTCAGGCCGCACCTTTTTTTGATCCCCGTGAGGTATGGCTTGTATTAACGTTTCTCCGCCTCGAATTCTTTACAAGACTTATATAACCATACATACCGGCATACATTACTGCAATTGCCAGGCATGCAAGTCCGAATACGAGGACCATATTAAAATTCGAAATTGAACCTGAACTTATGACTCTTTTGGTAATATATAAGGTACCCGCGAGGCCGGTAAATCCTGTAAACAGATAGATGCACTTTAGAAGCGCCAATCCCATTGAATTGCGAAAAGTACTTTTGTTTACTCTGAAGAAATGGATTGCAGGTTTTGACGGAGCTTTCTCGCTATCATCGACATAACCTTGTCCGCTAATGTTTTCCAGATTTTTTCTCATAGTCGGGTACTATATTTCATTGGTACAGAAAAATACTTTTAACACACACAATAAAACCGCCTTAATATCAGGTTTTATTTAGTTTTTTAGTAACTGATTAATTCCTCTTTTCCACAAGATTCCGGCAATTACCATTGACACTTCTTCGAAATCATCAACCTTATTGAAGAAATAATCTGCTCCAGCCTTGATAGCAAGGTCACGGTAACGAGACGACGAATAGAAAGTAAGTACAATAATCTTTAGCTCCTTATTTGTTTTTCTGGTTTCAGTTATAACATCAATCCCGTTCATTTCCGGCATATTGATATCAATTATTACAAGGTCAGGCACAAGAACCTTAATAGATTCCAGAGCATCGATGCCATTTTTGCACGATCCGATAATTTCTGTCTGCCTGTACATTTTTAGCATCTCTGAAAGTCTTTCAATTATCAGGTCTGAATCATCTGCAAGTAGTACCCTCATGCTTTTGTTTTTAAAGTGTAGCATAAAAGTACACTTTACAAAATAAATTTAAATTAGCTTATAGACTAAAGAAATGTAGGAAAAAGATTAAAAACGTGTAAGAAATAACCTACAATGGCTATATTTAAAATAATCTATAAAATACAAGCCTGGAAAATTAAATCTTACTTTCCAGATACTCGTTAAGGTTATCCCTTCGGCTACAGCAGTTACTTATTCTCACGTTTAAGTAACTGCTTCTGCCGGAAAGGTCTCCTTTTCACATACTTTCTTAAAAACCCCAGTTACTGTTTTATTCAGCTATCTCAGGAGTGCTGATATAAACAACTGTATTGGAGTTTCCAATATCGAGGCCCACATAAGCTGTATTCTCTTTGCTTTCGAAATCTCCGTTCAGTTTCGATTTTGCCATCGACTGCAGGCAATATCCCCTTCCGGCACAAAGGTAAGGTTCGGGGAATAATATCACATCAAGAAATGAGCTGAATTCTTCCCTGAACATTTCTACCAATTCCGGGTACATTGCACCGCCTCCAACAAGGTATAACCTGTCGGTATTGGTGAAATCCTCGTTTGTTATTTTGCGTTTAATAGCAGGCGAAACCACCTCATTATAATAACTTGCAAGAGCCTTGCGGCGAAGTTCCATAAGGTTAATCCTTTTCCGGTCGAGTACAATTAATCCCCTCTGAAAGGCCCTTTCAATCTGCTGTTCGGTGAGCAGGTTAAGGTAGTATTCTTTTTTAAGTTCGTTTTCAAGAATATTAACTGCATAATGCAACCCTTTTGTGCTATTGGATGTACGATGTACAATACCTTTAGGCATCGACTGAGCGAGTTCAAAGGTGCCATATCCAAGAGAGGCTACAAAGAAATTGTTCTTCTCCTGCAGAGCTCCGTCGCGGATAGCTTTTACGCATCCGTCTACTTCACTCATGATTTCGATACTCGTTACCTGGAATGAAGATTTCTCCATTCTGCTGCCTCCAAAGGTGCGGGAATCGAAATTTATGTCAAAGGAATTGAGCATAAATTTCTCAGCTTCTTTGCGATACGATTGGTAGGTAGTGTATGGAAAGCCCGCAGTAACAACCAGTTTCGTATACCTTCCCATAGAAGCTACCACTAAACCGGTTACAGCCAGAAGCTGGTAATCAATTTCATCTACCGCAGTATTAATAAGCTTATGCGGTGCGAGGCCCTCACGAAGAGCCAGATTGCCAACCAGATAGTCTTTTCCGTTGTAATTCATAATTTTAATGCCATCCACAAAGTTCTCGGCCACTTTGTGGAATTCAGTCGAATTTTCTTCAAATACGCTGGGGATAACAAATGATCTTTCCATAATCGATATAAAATATACTTTTAAAAATTATAAAACAATCTAAGGGCTAAAACTGGTAACTTGGGAATATCAGGTCATCAGGCATGCTGGCGTCCCCAACCTTAAAACCATTGTTTGCATTTTTGCTTACTGTCTCCCTTTCTATTATTCTGTCAAAGAAACTCTGTCCACTGATGATGCATGTTTTGGATATTTCAGCTTCACTTGCGGATATAGTACCTGAAAAAAATGATCCTGCCAGAAAACTAACCCTCCTAAGGATTTTTACGTTTCCAACAAGGTGTCCTTCAACTGTCATATCATTAGCGGTTACTTCACCTGTCACCCTCGCATTCGATCCCAGAATAAGATATCCCGATACAGTAACTTTTCCTGAAAATACGCCATTGATCTTAAGGTTTCCGTTAAATATTAAATCTCCTCTTCCAGCGCTGATGCATTCAGCATTATCTGATAAAATATCCTGTCTCATAGATTTTGAACTACTTTCTGTTCTCATATTAGCTTTCCCGGTATTCATTAATGGTTTTATTCAATTTTTTCAGGATTTTACCATGTTGGAGTTTGCTTCTTTCCATAGCATGCCTGCAACAACCATTGACACTTCATCAAAATCATCGACCTTATTAAAGAAATAGTCTGCTCCCGATTTAATAGCGATATTTCGGTAGAACTCTGAAGAATAAAAGGTAAGTATTATGATTTTCACATGATTATTTTCTTTTCTGATTTCACTTACTACTTCAAGGCCGCTTAATCCCGGCATCTTAAGATCAACAATGGCCAAATCGGGTTTAAGCGACCTGATAGAATCGAGGGTATCGATTCCATTGTCCAGAGAACCAACAATTTCAGCCTGCTTGTACATATGAAGCATCTCGGTAAGTCTTTCCCTGATTAAACCTGAATCATCTGCTAAAACTACCCTCATGTTGCTAGCGTTATTTTATGCAACAAATTTGATTATCCTTTGCAAGGAATTGTGTAGGATAGAGGATATTTTTTTGTAGGAAAAAGGATTGATTTTTTGTAGGAAAATTCTTACACAACCAGCCGCAAACAGAGAATCATAATCAGAGGAAATATTTTTCAGATGAGGTTTTTTCCCATACAGTACCTGGTCAGCTCAGTATTCTTGCTTAGTTCCATTTTTTCCATGATCCTGCTCCTGTATGTTGAAACAGTTTTTACTGAAATAAAAAGCTCATTGCCAATCTCCTGAAGTGATTTCCCATTAGCCAGCTTAAGCATTATTTCAAATTCGCGATCTGAGAGGATATCATGTTTCTGTTTTACCGAGTCTTTTTCGAGATGTGTAGCAATATTTTCTGCAAGAGCCTGTGAAATATATTTTCCGCCTGCAGAAACTTTATTAACCGCCATAAGCAGCTCCTCAGAAGCAGTATCCTTAGTCAGGTACCCGGATGCTCCAAGCTTCAAGGCGCGCATTGCATATTGTTCCTGCGGGAGCATGCTAAGCATAAGGACATTTGTTGAAGAATATTTTGTCTTTATCATCTGAAGTATCTCCAGACCACTCTTGTCAGGCAGAGAAATATCGAGAAGCACAACGTCGAAAACATCGTTTTTCAGGAGATTCACTATCTCATTCCCATTGCTGGCTTCCTCTATCAGGATTACTCCGTCGAGTTGCTGCAGAATTTGCCTCAGTCCTTCCCTTACGATCTTGTGATCATCACAAATCAGTACTTTCATGATTGCCTGTAAGATTTAATGGAAAAATTAGTTTTATAACGGTGCCTCCCTCATGTCCTCCTGAGATTTCAAAAGTACCTCCAAGTGACCCGGCCCTTTCCTTCATACTAATTATTCCGAATGATTTCTTTGAAGCCAACTGGTTTTCAGTAATTCCGATACCATTATCGGCCATTCTGAAACACAAATCATTGCCTCTCTGAATAAGTTCTATTTCTACCTTCGTTGCTTTTGAGTGCCTTGCAACATTTGTAAGCGCCTCCTGCATAATCCTGAAAATTATCATTGAAGTATCAGGTTCGATATTGAGTTCCGGACTTAAATCGAGACTTATCCGAATATGGCTGCGATCTTCAAATTCACTCGTATACCATTCAATTGCCGAAACGAGCCCCAGATCGTCAATGATCTGTGGCCGAAGCTGGGATGTGAGCCGCTGAACAGTTTTGATCGTATCGCTGACCAGATCAGATACTTTTTTCACTTTCAGAGCCACCTCCTTATCGTGAGTTATCTGCCTGATAGTTCCAAGGTCGATCTTCACTGCAGTAAGGGCCTGACCGAGATCGTCATGAAGCTCCCTGGAGATTGCCACACGTTCGTCCTCCCTTACTTTTTCTACATATTGAGTGAGCTGATGTTGCTGATCGAGCGCGCTCTTAAGCTCTTCTTCTACTTTCTTCTTATCGGAAATATCAGTAAAAAACCCTTCGACAGCGATCACTACTCCGTCCGAAAACAATCCTCTGCCCCGTTCCCAAATCCATTTAATCTTGTTTTCAGACGAAGTAATCCTGTATTCCAAAGTATAAGGCAGTTTACTCTTCAGTGCCTCACTGACTGCCATTCTGACCCGTTCCCTGTCGGAAGGAATTATAACTGAACCGAAAGTCCTAAGCTTGTTCATTATGAAATCACCTGAAGGATAGCCTGTTAATTCCTTAATTCCATCGCTGACGTATTCCATTGTCCAATGCTCATCAGGTTTCCACCTGAAAAAAGCACCGTTCAGATTACTTACTATTGAATTCGTTCTCCTGATGTTCTCCTGCAGTTTCATCTGAAGAAGCTTCTGCTCAGTAATATCCCACAACAGACCTATGAGTCGGATGACTTCCCCGCTGTGGTCTACAATAACTTTAGCCCTGGCAGTAAGGAACCTTTCCTGTCCGGTTGGGAATACTACCCTGAATTCAGTTTCAAGATCATTTTTTGAATCTATTGCAGCCTCAAGCAGGACCCTGACCTTATTCCTGTCAGCAGGATGAACGGCATCGAAAAATTCCGATTCGGTTTTCTTAAAACTACCGGGAACAAACCCCAGCAGTTGGCTGGCTTTATTGTCAAAATATCGCTTGTTGCCTGTCCTGTCAAAAACCCAGCTTCCTATCCCTGCAGACTCCATAGCCATGTCAAGGATTGTAAGCTTTTCCTCAATGAGGTCATAGTCTTCCCGGCTTATTCCTTCTTCTATCCCAAGCGACAGGCTTCCCCTGTAATCCGATTTCTCCGAATCGTTGAAATGCTTATGATAAAAATCCGAAACCTGCCTCGTACGTATAGGGTGAAAATCTTTCCCTCTTTTCTCGAACGCTTTTCTAACAACCGTAACCAGTCTGGTCAAATCGTCAATTAAGAGATAATTATCCGCTCCTTCACCAAGGTAATCCGAAACCGTCTTCTCATTCGAACCAACTGTGATAAAAATAAAAGGAACAGACGGGGCGATCTCATTTCTCAGAGAAAGCGCCTCTTTTCCTTCGGATTTGGCTGTGCAGTAATCGGCAAGAATAAGATCAGGATTAAAAGAAATCAGAGAATCAGCAAACTCATTCTTTGAATCGGCGACAGAATGGCTGAAGCTTACTCCATTCATCGATATCTGAATGAATGCCTGCTCAGCATTTGCCGGGGTATCCTCAAAATATAAAATTCTGATCTTATTTTCCATATAACCTTACATCCTTTGCCTGACTGCCAGGTCTTAAATAAATACAGTACTGTTAATTCACGCAGCCAGCCAAACCAGATAATTAAAATTTCACTTCTACACAAATATCTTCCAATTAATCAACAAACTAATTCTCTTTCTTTCAGCAAAAAAAGAGAATTTATTTAGATAAACAAAAATAATACTTTATGCCGAAATTCAACAAGTTTGGAGAACCAATCTTTTCATTTGAAGCAATCTGATTTTATCAAAGGTAACCATAAGAAAATAAACATTATACATCATATTGCAATGAACTCAGATGATTCAATTTCCAAAAAAAGAAATAGTTTTTTACCGCATTGAAATGCAGAGTCTTATGAAAGAGCATCTAAACAATGGAGATTAAACTTTTTCCTTTTTAATTATCAAAGATGCCAGAATAGATAAAATGATTATCGACACTATTGTAAGAAGTGAATAAACGATAGGAATTTCAAGGTTAAAATAAGCTCCTACCATTTTAAAGCCAACGAACGAAAGGACAAATGCCAGGCCAATCTTGAGAAACCGGAAGTATCCCATTATTCCTGATACTGCGAAGTAAAGTGACCGTAGTCCAAGTATCGCAAATATGTTCGAAGTGTAAACAATAAATGTATCCTGACTTATTGCAAGAATAGCTGGTATGCTGTCGACAGCGAAAATAAGATCAGATGTTTCAATTATTAGAAGAACAAGGAACAACGGAGTAGCATGAAGCTTCCCATTGTGTCTGACAAATAATCTGTCGCCATTGTCGGCCTCTGAAACCGGGAGGAATTTCCTGAAAAACTTTATCACAGGGTTTTTATCAGGGTCTATCGCTTCATCTTTCTGAAAAAGCATCTTTATCCCCGTCAGGAGCAGAAAGCCACCGAATACTAAAACAATCCAGTGGAAACGATTTATAAGTGCAACTCCTGCTACTATGAAAACTGCTCTCATAATAAGAGCCCCAAGGATTCCCCAAAACAGAACCTTATGCTGATACTGCCCCTTAACTGAGAAAAATGTGAATATCAGAATAAAAACGAAAATATTGTCTACGCTAAGCGAATACTCAATAACGTAACCTGTAAGGAATTCAAGCGCTTTTATTTTGCCGAATTGATAGAAAACAAACACATTAAACAACAGTGCAAGCGTTATCCACACCGCAGTCCATATAACTGCCTCTTTCACAGGGACCTTATGCGTGTGCTTATGAAAGACCCCAAGATCAAGAGCCAGCATAATAAAAACAAAAACATGAAATCCGATCCAAAAGTAAATACTTACCATAAACGTTCTAGTTAGGTTTGCAAACTTAGGAATTTTTTTCTTCAAATCTTTATTAACTTTGCACCGACGCAAATCAAACTTACTCCAGCAGTGTAATGAAAAAGATGATTATGATCTTCTCCGCCGTGCTAATTTTGCTTCCGGCGCCAGTAAAACTTTTTTCTCAGAAGAGCCGCTCTCCTGAAAATACAATAACTTCAGCCGACCTTAAAAACTATGTAACCTTTCTTTCTTCCCCATTACTGAAGGGAAGAATGAACGGGGAACCTGAACTCGACATTGCTGCAGAATTTATTGCCTCACAGGCTGGTCTGATAGGTCTCAAACCTGCAAATAATGGCAGCTTTTTCCAGCCATATACTGTGTACAGGAAATCCTTTGACCCGGACAAAACCATGTTTCAGATTATAAGAGGCGAAAAAGATACAACAACTTTGCATTTGCCTGTATTCCAAATCCTTCCTACAGGACCGGCTGATTTTGTTATTGAGGGGGAGGTGGTTTTCGCCGGCTATGGTATTAAGGCTGACAAATACAAGTACAACGATCTTCTCGACTTAAAGGCAGAGGGCAAGATCTTGCTTATAATGGACAGGGCTCCGATGACTGCCGACGGTAAAGCCTGTCAGTTTACCGAGCCAGGATGGGTTTCATCAATGAGTTTCCAGATGAAGCTGACAACCCTGATTTATTCAAAAGCAAAAGCAATCCTTATTGTGTCCGATCCGAAATCTGGTTTCCGTTCCTTTGAAGAATCTCATTCAGGCCTGGCAGGCTATCTTAAAATATCCGTATCACTGAACCCCACGCAGGAGAAAGCCAATCCATTCATGGCCGCCATGCCAAAGGTAATCTTCATTAGCAGCGCCGTGGCAGATGAACTTCTGAAAGGATCAGGACAATCACTTGAATCACTTCAGAATACAATTGATTCCACTCTTACCCCGCATACTTTTGAAATAACAGGTAAAAAACTAAGACTTACTGAAGTTACAAGGACTGAAGAAAAGACACTCAACAATGTCGCCGGATACATTGAAGGAAGCGATCCTGTACTTAAGAATGAGGTTGTCGTGTTCTCAGGCCATTATGACCACATCGGGGGCTCCGGAACAAAAATAAATGCCGGAGCCGACGACAACGCCTCGGGAAGTGCTGCCCTCCTTTCGATAGCCGAAGCGTTTCAAAACATGAAAAAGAAACCTCTCCGGTCAACCTTGTTCCTATGGGTATCGGGAGAAGAGATTGGGCTTTTTGGTTCACAATCATACGTTGACCATCCTTTATTTCCTTTGGAAAAAACGGTGGCCGACCTGAATATCGACATGATAGGAAGAGTAAAAGAGCCTGCTGATTCTACCTCTGAAACGCCGATGACAGGGCCGAATTCACTTTTTGTAATTGCCGATAGTCAAAGTAAGGACCTGCTCTCCATTGCCGGTAAAGTTGATAAAAGAAACCCTGTTGACTTTGACTACAGCCTCAGCGGCAAAAACCATCCGCTTCAGCTTTTTTCGCGCAGCGACCATTACAATTTTGTCCGGAAAGATATTCCGATTCTGAGCTTTACAACAGGGATCCATTCCGACTACCATACTCCCCGTGATATTGTCGACAAGATCGATTTCGAAAAAATGAAGATGGCAACCCGGTCGATCTATGAGATAGGCCTTGAAATCGCCGGCAGGAAAACAAGAGTAGCCGTTGATAATCCTTTCACTACCTGGGGAAAAGGCAAATAAGCAGAAAAATCTATTTGGTCTTTAAAGGAATAAAACTGCTTACAGGGGAATAATATTTTTTATCAACATCTGGTATCCCATTCCCGTTGGCGTCAGCCATCGATCCAAGATATTTGATAAGTGCAAGCCACTCTTTCCCTTCCTGAACGCCTTCTTTCTGTGAATCGAAATCAATAACTGCCGATTTCATGTCCTGAACCTTATTTCCTGCTTCATCCTTTGGAACCACATTTATCAGTCCGAAACTCATCTTTTTTATTATGCCAATAAAATCGAGCATATACGAATCGGCTGTAATGGAATAGAGGGCACTGTTCTTTTTCGAAAAATCAACATTAATAAATACACCATTTCCTTTACTAATTTCTATCTTTTTGATCTTTCTGAATAATCCCTTGTCGGGAAGATATAAAACTCTCATGCCTGAATAATAACAATAATTGGCAGGAGTTGATTTATATGACACTAACAAGATCTCGAGTACGCTTTTTAATTCTTTTCCTGTGACATATAACCTTGAAAGAGGATAACCTGGGATGTTGTCTTTTCCGGAACCAAGCGGCATAACCCTGAATAAATCGGGAGCTGTCTGAACCCCCGGAGTAATATTGTCGAAAAGCAATCCGGCTGCCACCATGCTTATATCTGTGCCATTTTTGGAATATTTGTTAACATAATAATGAATTGCATCGGAAACCAGAGGTCCGAGATTGCTGTTTTTGTAATCCCCGATATCGTTACCCGCGATCAGGACTCCAGTCTCAGCCACCGGCCTGTCATAATCCATTCCAAGCGGACCAAGCACCTCGCTGGTGATCCTTGCTTTTTGTTCATCAATCATCTGACTTATATTCTTGTCTCCCTGAATTTTGTCATTGACAGGAATGAGCCTGTAACCGGTGATTTTGGGTTTTCCGCCTGAAAGATCGAGTTCAAGACGCCCGACGTTTTTTCCGAATGCTCCTGTCTGAACTATTATTGTACCGTTTATAACAAGAGGCTCCCCGATCCTTGAATGTGAATGCCCTCCAATAATAAGATCTATTCCATTAACCGACCGGGCCAGATCAACATCTTCTCCTGCTATTTCATCATTCTTTCCATTTCTGATACCGGAATGAGAAATACAGATAATCAGGTCGCAGGTATCTCCCTTCAGCTCCCTGACCATTTTGGATGCATATGCTGTTTGTTTCGTGAACTTTACAGGAGCAGACCTGGGCGCCACGCTTGCAGCATCTTTTCCGACAAGCGGGAAAATACCTATTTTGACTCCATTCCTGTATACTATCTGTTTCTTTGTTATAATATTTTCATTTATAAGCTTTTCAAAGCCGTCATCCCTGGCATCATCTTTATCGAATGAAACATTTCCGGCAACCAGTTCAGGAATTTGTCCTCTGGAAACGGAGGTACTTATAACCGACGCAATCCACTCCGGTCCGTAATCAAATTCATGGTTCCCGAATCCCAAAACATCATAACCCATCTCCTTCATAAGCCGTAACTGAAACCCTGTTTTTAACTCAAGTGAAGTAAACAGAGTTCCCATTGTAAAATCACCGGCATCAAGCACCAGTGTAGATTCCTTATTGTTTTTCTTTTCATCCTGTATTATGGCTGCAATCCTCGCAAACCCACCGGAAGTGCTGTCGTTTTCTGTTGTCAGAGGAGAATAAGCCGATTCCGGGGCATATCCCATAAGACGTGAATGAAGGTCATTTGTATGAAGAATGATAATTTTCTTCTCAGTCTGGCCTGTAAGCGGCAAGTTAAGCAACGCAAACAGTGATAATGCGGTAATAATTTTCATTTAAGAAATTTTGAATGCGAATTTAATCAAATTATCGTTGCCAAAACCTGGTGACGGCCTGAATCCATACATTGAGCAACCATCAGAGCACCTCGGCTACGACAAAAGTGCTTCCTCCTATGAAAATAAGATCATCTGAACCGGCATTTTTTATGGCGGCTGCCAGGGCGCCCTTTACATCATGAAAACTTTCGCCTTTAAGTCCGTACAATTCTGCTTTTGTTTTAAGAATTTCTGAATCAAGGGCTCGTTCTATTGATGCCTGAGCAAAATAATACTTCGCCTTTTCAGGAAAAAGAGGAAGAACAGAATCAAGGTCCTTGTCGCTGACGAAACCGATTACTAAATGAAGCACAGGCACATCAAATCTAATCAGCTGATTAATAACATAATATAGTCCTTCTTTATTATGTCCTGTATCGCAGATCATAAGTGGCTCATGGCCAAGGATCTGCCACCTGCCCATCAGTCCTGTACTCGTTTTTACATTCCGGATGCCGTTAATTATATGCTGTTCACTTATTTTAAAGCTATTCTGAAGCTTTTCAAACACGGCAAACACAGCCTTCAGGTTTGCCGACTGGTAATCGCCGCCAAGGTCCGTGATTCCATTCGCAAGTTTTCCGGTCTTTCTGTCAGTAACAGAAAACTCACGCTCCCCGCTCAACCCTGCAGATTCATCGAGCCGGCATTCGAATAGTTCATCAGCAAAAGATATTTCTGAACTGCATATCCCGGCACCTGAGATAAATATCTCTTTGGTCTCTGGCTGGGATTCACTGACTATAACCGGTACTCCGTTCTTAATTATTCCTGCCTTTTCAAAAGCTATTTTCCCTAAGGTATTGCCAAGAAGGTCCATATGATCGTGGCCTATATTCGTTATCACCGATAATACAGGATCAATTATGTTGGTTGAATCGAGCCTCCCCCCGAGGCCCACCTCAATAACTGCGACATCAATATTTGACCGGGCAAAAAAGTCAAAGGCCATCGCTACCGACATCTCGAAAAATGAAGGACTTATCCTTTCAATAATTTCAAGGTGTGCTGATACAAAACTGATTACCTCTTCCTCAGCTATCATCTCTCCGTTTATTCTGATCCTTTCCCTGAAATCCCTCAGATGAGGCGATGTATATAATCCTGTTTTATATCCGGCCGACTGTAAAACTGATGCTATCATATGCGAGACCGATCCTTTGCCGTTGGTGCCGGCAACATGTATTGTCTTATAGGTCCTGTGCGGATTACCAAAATACTCATCAAGTGCAAGAGTATTATTCAGGTTATTCTTATATGCTGCCTTCCCTATCCTGTGGTAGGCTGGGAGGCGGCTGAAAAGAAAATCAAGGGTTTCGGCGTAAGTCATTTATTTCGGATAGAAAAAGTTTATCGTTTATGGTTATGGCTTCAGGCTTCGGGCTTCGGGCTTCGGACTCCGGACTCCTCATACAAATTAACATAGTTTACCAACATCATACAAAATATGGCCGAAATTAGTTATTTTTACTGCCTGAAACATGGGATAACCGCATATTTCAAAGTTCATCCCGTCAACATATTAACAATGAGAAGGAAGCATAATAAGAAACTCTTTATCATTGACACCAATGTCTTGCTTCACGATTATAAATGCATTTACAATTTTGAAGAGAATGATATTATAATCCCCATTGTTGTCCTTGAGGAGCTCGATAAGTTCAAAAGAGGAAATGATCTGATTAATTTTCATGCACGCGAGTTTACCAGGGAGCTCGACAAGCTGTCGGGAGATATGCTTCTTACGCAAAACATTCCGCTTGGCGAAAACCTTGGAAACATGCATATTGAAACCGGAAAAGATTTTTCGGAAAAAGTAAGCCAGTCATTTCCCGAGCGGACTGCCGATCATCGTATTCTGGCTATCGCCGATTATGTTTGTTCGACAAACAAGAACACTACGGTTGTCCTGATAACCAAGGATATCAACCTTCGCATGAAGGCCAAATCGCTTGGGATAATGGCTCAGGACTATGAAAACGATAAGGTGGCAAACATCGATGACCTGTACAAGGGTATCAGGGTACTTGAGGGAGTTGGCCCGGAACTTATAAGCAAGCTTTATGAGCAGCCCGAAGGAGTAAAAGCCTCTGATTTCAACCTTGAAACCAACCTTACAGGCCACCATTTTTACATCATGAGGAATAATGGTTCCAGTGCCCTGGCGCATTATAACCCTTCAAGCAAGATCCTCAGCAGGGTGATCAAGCAAAACACCTATGGTATTGATCCGCGCAATGCGGAACAGACTTTTGCCATTGAAGCACTTACAAATCCCGACATTCAGCTTGTATCGCTCACAGGCAAAGCAGGAACGGGAAAGACCCTTCTTGCCCTTGCAGCAGCGCTTCAGCAATATAAGAGATACAAACAGATCTTCCTTGCCCGTCCCATTGTGCCGCTTGCAAACCGCGACCTGGGGTTTCTCCCGGGAGACGTGAAGGAAAAGATGGATCCCTACATGCAGCCTCTTTACGACAACCTTACTGTAATAAAACACAAGTTCAGCCACCAGAGCCCGGAGTTTATGAGAATAAACGACATGGTAAAGGAGGATAAACTTGTAATCACACCACTTGCATATATCAGGGGAAGAAGTCTCTCGAACATTTTCTTCATTGTGGATGAAGCACAGAACCTCACCCCTCACGAGATAAAAACCATTATAACCCGTGCCGGCGAAGGAACCAAGATGATATTTACAGGCGATATCGAACAGATTGATTCGCCATACCTCGACATCGCTTCCAATGGTCTGAGCTACCTTTCCGATAAGATGAAGGATCAGGACCTTTTTGCCCATGTTAATCTCGTTAAAGGAGAAAGGAGCTTTCTGGCGGAGCTGGCGAGCCGAATACTGTAAAATAACTTAATAACCATAAAAATGAAAAAAAGAAATATTGCAGCCATTCTTATAATCGCCTTAATAGCTGGCCAATCTGTGGTAAATGCACAGTCAGGAAAAAAGAAACAAAAACGCACTGAAAAGACTAAAAGTGAGCAGGTCAGTCTTTTTAACGGTAAAGATCTAAACAACTGGGTTTTTACGCTGAAGGACAAAACAGTAAATCCGGCTTCGGTATTTTTGGTAAAAGACGGAGTAATTCATATAACAGGTCAGCCCTTCGGTTATATGCGCACAAAAGAGGCATACTCTGATTACAAACTTCATGTTGAATGGCGCTGGCCAAATAATGAGGCAACTAACAGCGGAGTGTTTATCCACGGCCAGCAGCCCGATACAATATGGCTAAGATGCGTTGAGTGCCAGTTAAAAGCAGGTAACGCAGGAGATTTTGTTTGTATGAACGGGGCAACCATGGATGAGCATACCGATAAGTCGACAATAGTCGTGAAAAAACTTGCCGGTTCTTCTGAAAAACCTGTAGGAGAATGGAATACAATGGAGGTCGTATGTAAGGGAAATACAATAGAAGTTTCGGTAAACGGAGTGGTTCAGAATAAAGGAACCAATGTTAATCTCAACAGTGGAAGCATCTGCCTTCAGAGTGAAGGCAAGGATATTCAATTCAGAAATGTCTTTTTAAACAAATTAAAATAACCAAAATCCAATATACCTTCCGGAGCCATTGACAGAATAGCTGACAAGACAGTTCCGGGTGAAAATATCATGACCAGCGACAGAAAAAAGATAGCATTCCATACTCTTGGGTGCAAGCTCAACTTTGCCGAGACATCAACAATTTCCAGATCATTTCCGGAAGAGAAATTTGAGAGGGTGCCTGCAAGTTCCAAAGCAGACATTTATATTATAAACACCTGTTCGGTAACCGATGCCGCCGACAAGAAATGCAGGCAGGCTATAAGGAAGTTCTCAAACCTTTCACCTGATGCTTTCATCGCTGTTGTAGGTTGCTATGCGCAGCTGAAACCACAGGAGATCTCATCAATACCGGGGGTAGACCTGGTTCTGGGTACTAACGAGAAGTTCAGCCTGGCTGAATACCTATCGAGTACCGAGAAGAAAACAAATGCCGAGGTACACTCTTGCGATCTCTCTGTCGCTGATGCCTTTAACGACTCATACTCGATGGGCGACAGGACACGATCCTTCCTCAAGGTTCAGGATGGCTGCGACTATGGATGTTCCTACTGTACAATTCCGATGGCGCGAGGGAAAAGCAGGAATCCGGAAATTGCCCGGCTGGTTGAAGAGGCTCAAAAGATAGCTTCGCGAGGTATCAGCGAAATTGTTCTGACCGGAGTTAACATTGGCGATTTCGGGCGTTCAACAGGCGATTCGTTCTCTCTGCTTCTGAGGGAACTTCAGAAAACCACAGGTATAGAAAGAATCAGAATTTCATCGATCGAACCAAACCTCCTGACTGATGAGATTATTGCAATGGCAGCTGAGGGCGGAAAAATCCTTCCTCATTTCCACATACCTCTGCAGAGCGGATCGGATAAAATCCTCGGTCTGATGCGCCGCAGGTACAAAAGGGAGATCTTCTCCGGCAGGGTTCTTGGGGTGAAGCAGGAAATACCCATGGCGGGAATAGGGGCTGATGTAATAGTAGGATTCCCGGGGGAAACCGAAGAAGATTTCAATGACACTCTCTCTTTCATTGAGAATCTGCCTCTGACCTACCTTCATGTCTTTTCATTCTCTGAAAGACCGGGAACTGTTGCAGCAGGACTGCCTGGCAAGGTATCGCAGGCAGACAAGGATGAAAGAAGCAAAAGGCTTATTGAACTTTCAGGAAAAAAGAATCTTGAATTCATAAATGAAAATATCGGAAGGAAATCCATGGTATTATTCGAGAAGACCCGAAACGATGGCTTCATTACCGGTTTTACCGAAAACTATTTAAGAGTTGAGTATCCGTACGATTCAAAACTGGCATGCAAAATCAGGAATACGGAACTCACCGGGATAGCGCCTGGCGGAAGAATGCAAATCAAACTAATTGACTGAAAAAATGATTGATCTTAAAAATATCTGCGCTGAAATTGAAAAAGCAGCTCATGAAGCCGGCGAATTCATCAGGAAAGAATCGGAACGGTTCGACATCAGCATGACAGAAACCAAAGGTCTGAATAACTTTGTGAGTTATGTTGATAAGGGATCTGAAAAAATGCTCGTAGAAAAACTGGGCAGGCTTATCCCCGAAGCCGGATTTCTAACTGAAGAGGGCACAATTGAAAAAACAGGAATTAAATATTGCTGGGTAATAGATCCTCTCGATGGCACAACTAACTTTCTTCACGGGCTTCCCCCCTACGCAATCAGCATCGGCCTGATGGAATATGATGAGGTCGTTGCAGGTGTTGTTTACGATGTAAGAGGAAATGAAACCTTTACAGCATGGAAGGGAGGAGGTGCCTGGCTTAATAATAATCCAATACATGTATCAAAAGCCCCCTCGGTAGCAGACAGTCTGATAGCAACAGGATTTCCTTACACTGAATTTGAAAGGCTTGAGAAATTCATGGGTACCCTTACATATTTCTGTAAACATTCTCATGGCATCAGGCGGTTCGGATCGGCGGCCATCGACCTAGCCTATGTAGCCTGTGGAAGAGTAGAGGTTTTTTATGAATATGGCCTTCATCCCTGGGATATCGCAGCAGGGGTGATACTTGTCAGGGAGGCTGGCGGTCGGTTCAGCGATTTTTCAGGAAATGAGAAAAACCTTTCCGGCGACGATGTAATAGCAAGCAACAGCCTTATTTACAATGAAGTTCTGGAAGTGATTATTAATCAAATGGATATTAAATAATCCTGACATGCTCGGTACAATCGGATTTTATATTTTCGTTGCGGTAAACTGGACTATTACCTTACTTCCTCTCAGAGTACTTTATGTTTTTTCGGATCTTCTCTACCTTGTTCTTTATTATATCCTTTCCTACCGGAAAAAAGTTGTTTATATAAACCTCCGCAACTCTTTTCCTGATAAAACCGAAAAAGAACTTCATCTGATTGCTAAGAAATTCTATAAACATCTCGCTGATCTGTTTATTGAGATCTTAAAGCAAACTCATATGTCGGCGGAGGAACACAAGAGAAGGGTCACATTCAGCAATCTGGATGTGCTTGAAGATCTGCTTGCTAAAAACCGTGATGTTGTAGCCGTTTTGGGGCACTATAATAACTGGGAATGGTTAAGCATTCTTACAATCTGCACAGGTTACAAACTGTCGCCCATATATAAACCTCTGCAGAACAAAAAATTCGATAATTTTCTTATTGGCATCCGAAAGAAATATGGTACAAACCCGGTCGCAATGTCTAACATAATCAGGGATATAATTAAGGACAGAAAAAACAATGTCAGAACCATCTCTGCATTAGTCTCCGACCAGACTCCGGCAATAACTGAAATCAGGTACTGGACCACCTTTTTAAATCAGGAAACTGCGGTTTATACCGGAACTGAGAAGATTGCTATCAAGTATGATATGGCTGTTGTATATTTCCAGATTGATAAGATAAAAAGAGGATATTACAACATGACCGTAGAGCTGTTGTTCGATCACACAGCCGGGTTGCCCGAACATTTAATTACAGAAACGCATGTAAAACGGCTTGAAAAAACTATCAGGGAAAAACCGGAATACTGGGTATGGAGTCACCGCCGATGGAAACATAAGAAACCGGTTATTAATGGATAAAGCGGCTGTTGTCATATTAAACTGGAACGGAATAAACTATCTGAAGAAGTTCCTCCCCGGGGTTATTAAATTCTCAGCTGAAAATGAGACTTGTATTTATGTGGCTGATAACGGTTCTACCGATGGATCTGTTGAATGGGTAGGATTGAACCATACTGATGTAAAGATTATAAAACTCGGAAGCAACCATGGTTTTGCAGGAGGATATAACCTTGCACTAACTAATGTGGATGCAAAATATTTTGTACTCCTGAACTCCGATATAGAGGTCACAGAGGGTTGGCTAAAACCATTGATCGATTATATGGAATGTAACCCTGATGTTGCCTCATGCCAGCCCAAGGTACTCTCTTACGACAGGAAAGAGTATTTCGAACACGCAGGCGCAGGTGGCTGCTTTATTGACAAGTATGGTTATCCTTTCTGCAGGGGAAGAATTTTCAACAAGACAGAAAAGGACAACGGGCAGTACGACAATGAGATAAATGTTTTCTGGTCCAGCGGGGCCTGTATGATTGTCAGGAGCGATGCCTGGAAGAAATGCGGTGGATTCGACGATGCATTTTTTGCCCACATGGAGGAAATAGACCTTTGCTGGCGTTTTTACAGGGCCGGCTACAGGGTTTACTATCTGCCATCATCTGTCGTCTACCATGTGGGAGGCGGTTCACTGCCTTATTCCTCGCCCTTTAAAACATATCTTAACTTCCGCAACAGCCTGTTTCTTCTTTATAAAAACCTTCCCGAAAAAAGGCTGAGGAGCGTTTTATTCAAAAGGAGACTCCTTGACGGCATAGCTGCCGGCTTCTTTTTGGCGAAAGGAAGCATCAGAAGTGCGTTGATGGTTTTTAAAGCTCATCTGGATTATTATAAAAATCTTAAACAACTGAAATCTAAACGATCTGATGTTCTTAAACTGGGGCAAACATATTATGGAGCTCCGGTTTTGAACAAGAGCATCGTTTTTGAGTTTTATATTAAAGGCAACAAGTCCTACAGAAGCCTGAGCAAGGAAAACAGATAAAAATGAAAAGACAACAGATGGCAGTATTTTTTTTGGTGGTTCTCTCAATATATTCCCTGGCAAATATTTATATCTACTTCAAGGGATATAATGCCCTGCCTGTTCTTCAGGCAAACAGACTGATATATGCTTTGGCATTCTTCCTGTTCTCGGTTATTTTCATAGCAGCCAAGATAATCGAATCGAAGCATTCATCCCTTATTACTGATATACTGAACATTATAGGCGGATTTTGGCTGGCATTCATGCTTTACGGATTCCTTTTCTTTTTCCTTTCCGACCTGATTTTGCTTCTGCTGAGAATAACAGGGACTATTAGCGCTGAAAATATTATCCATTTCAGAAAATGGGCCTTTATTACAACAATAGCTGCGTCAGTTATTCTTATAGCTGGCGGATTTGTAAATGCAGTCATTCCTGTTGTGAAGCAATATGATATCACTATTAACAAGAGGGCCGGAGATGTAAGGAATCTGAGGATTGCTGCGGTTTCGGATATTCACCTTGGCAGCATCATAAGGAAGAGAAGCATAAAAAAACTCTCGGGCATGATAACGGAACTGAAGCCTGATCTGATACTGCTCCTGGGAGATATTGTCGATGGAGAAATCGGCCCGGTTCTCAGAGATGACCTGCTTAAATATTTCACCTATCCCGATTGTGTAGACGGGCTTTATGCGGTAACAGGCAACCATGAATTCATCGGAGGAGGAAGTGTTACAATACCTTATATAGAAAGCAAGGGAATCAGGGTGCTTAAAGATGAGATGGTTATCCTGAAAGGAGGTATTCAGCTTATTGGCAGGATCGATCGTGATTCGCGCAGGTTTTACGCAAAAGAGAGGATGAGTCTTTCAGACCTCATGGAAAAGGCCGACACCTCAAAACCTGTAATATTACTCGATCACCAGCCATTTCATCTCGATGAAGCAGCAAAGTCAGGAGCAGACCTTCAACTCTCAGGCCATACTCACAACGGACAGATGTGGCCTCTCAACTATGTTACGAAGAAAATCTATGAATTAAGTTACGGTTACCTTAAGAAAGGAAATTGCAATTTTATAGTTTCATCAGGATACGGTTTATGGGGACCGAGAGTCCGTTCCGGAAGCAGGTCGGAAGTTGTCCTGATAAACATTACGTTCACTGGAACAAAGCCTTAATACTTGTAATATTTTACAGCAGGGGGTAAATTTTCTCAAGACCCATTCCTCTGGAGCCTTTAATAAGAACAAACGCACCGGTTAATGGCTCATTCCTTAAAAAATCAACAAGCGTCTCTGCATCGGGAAACAACCTGCATCCGCTGTCGTGGGCAACTCCGGCGAAATTGGGACCCACCAGGAAAATTTTCGCCCCTTCTATCAATTTTGCCTTCTCAATGATTGCAGCATGCTCCTGGCTGCTTTTTTCACCAAGTTCAAGCATATCGCCAAGGATTACCACCTTGTCTTCGGCAAGAAGTACTGAAAATGATTCCAGTGCCGACACCATGCTCGCCGGATTGGCATTATATGAATCGCAGATCAGGGTATTACTCGCAGTTATTTTTATCTCTGATCTGTTATTCGACGGATGATAACCCTCTATTGCATCTTTAATGTCAGTCATTTCCACGCCGAAGAACAGGCCGGCGGCAATGGCTGCCTTAACGTTTTCAAGATTATATCTCCCAAAAAGATTGGTGTTTATTGTATATGTCTGGTGAAGGTATTTTACAATAACATTAAGAGTGATTGCCGACAAGGCAGCTTCGATGATTAACTCAGTACCTGAGGGATCGGAATATGGTACAGCCCTGTTTAGAATTCTGAAAATTCTTTCAGTCAGCAATGGATTTTTATCGTTATATATGGCAACACCGTTTACCTTCCTGAGATATTCATAAAGCTCTGTTTTTGCTCTTAAAACTCCCTCGAAAGAACCGAAACCCTCAATATGGGCCATTCCGACATTTGTTATTATCCCGAAATCAGGCCTTGCAATAACGCAGAGTGTCCTGATTTCACCAATATGGTTTGCTCCCATCTCAACTATCATCATCTCGGTTCCGGCAGGAGCCGAAAGTATAGTAAGAGGAACGCCGATATGGTTATTCAGGTTACCTTTTGTATAATGGACCTTGATTTTTTTTGACAAAATGGCTGCCAGAAGTTCTTTGGTTGTTGTCTTGCCATTAGATCCGGTAATAGCAAGAACGGGAACATTCATTTCTTTGCGGTGTAAGGTTGCCAGCGAATGAAGTTCAAGAAGGCAGTCATCAACGAGCACAGTGTTTACGGTCTCATAGGCAGCATCGTCGATAACTGCCACCGATGCACCGTTAGCCAGTGCCTCGGCAGCATATTCATTGCCATTAAACTTCTCTCCCCAGAGTGCAAAAAACATCTGGCCTTTTTCCACTTTCCTCGAATCGGTGGCAATGCCTGTCGATTCTTTAAAGATGCTGTACAGTATTTCTGTCTTCATAATCGGAAAAAAATGCCTCATTATAACAAAATAATGAGGCTGATTTTATGATTTTATTAAGTCGTTACAGACCTGACGGGCTTCCAACCCTGATCATCGCGCATCTGAAGCCAATATCGTCGCGGCAACTTTCCTGGTCAAGGAATCTGCGTGTCGACGGGTTAAGCCAGTAGGCCCGGTCTTTCCATGAACCTCCCTTATAAACGCGTGCATTGTCATTAATAAGGGTAACCATATCAGTACTTCCTGGTTTGTCATCCTGCAAATACATTCTTGTAGAACCTTTTTTGTTGTCTTCGGTTTTCCAGTCTGCTCCGCCTCCGGGGACAGCTGACTGAAGGTCTCCATCGCGGTAGTTCCTGTAGTCGCCTTTCTGATAATTATACCTGTTTGCTACATCGACATCCTTAACTGTATCAATGTAAAGTCGTCCCAGTTTATCTTTTCCTACAACAGATCCGTTAGCGTCTCTTTTTATATCAGTATAGACGTTACCCCTGAAAGGGTTGAATCCGTCTACATCTTCTGCGGTCATTGGGCGATAAACGTCCTGAACCCATTCATTAACGTTTCCCGCCATACAATAGAGGCCATAGTCGTTGGGCCAGTATGATTTAACATCAACTGTAATACTTCCGTTGTCATTAAGGCTTCCTGCAACACCCATCAGGTCACCACGGCCACGGACAAAGTTTGCCATCATCTCACCGCGTGATTTTATTGCTGAGTTTCTTACGTTGTGGCCATCCCAGGGGTAAATTCTTCTTTCGTAAATTCTTTCTTCAAATGTATTTCCACGAAGCGAGTATGCAGCAAATTCCCATTCGGCTTCAGTGGGCAGCCTGTAACTTGGCAGAAGGATACCATCTTCAAAGTTAGTTCTTCTTTCTGTCTGATTTGGATTAAGGCTTTCACGTAATTGATTTACAACACCTTCATATAGTCCGGCAAGATAAGCTTCAGTGTTGAAGTTTTTGTCGTTGAGCTGGTTCGGATCAGGATTCAGTTCTCCTTCATCTATAAGCAACTGTTCGTTAACCCTGTCAGTTCTCCAGAGACAGAAGTCGTTTGCCTTGACCCAGCTTACGCCTACAACAGGATAATTATTATATGAGGGGTGTCTGAAATAATACTGAACATAAGGGTCATTGAATCCCATCGGGCTTCTCCATACAAGTGTATCGGGAAGAGCTCTTCTGAATACTTCGGGATAATCCCTGTATACCCTCCTCTGCCAGAAAAGATATTCGCGGTAATCAACGTTTTTAACCTCAGTCTCATCCATATAGAATGATGAAACAGTCACTGTCCTTGGTTTGTTGTTCCAGTCGAACATAACATCCTGCTGAACCTGGCCCATTGTAAACCTTCCGCCTTCAATAAGGACAAGGCCCGGCCCTGTCTTCTGCTCTGCTCCGAGAGTTACTTCAAATCCTCCGTTATCGGGATCATTATAAGCCCATCCTGTTGAAGTGGAAACATTAGGATCGGCACCTCCCTTTTTGAAGATACAGGAAGTGAAAAACAAGACAGAAACGGAAATAACTGCTAAGACTCTGAATTTATACATAACTCCTTTTGTTTTATGGCTTTATTGAATTCCCAAATATAATAAATTATAATTATAACGTTTTTTTCGCACTTCAAATATAACTACTATTTAGGGAAATTTATTGTTTTAATGCTATTTCTTTTTTCAACATTGTTTAAACTATAAGCCAACCCTGTCTGATGAAGCAGTGAAAATGGCATGAGATTATTGCCTGAAGCAACACTAAAAGTATAATTATAATATATGCTCAGATTTCCCTTTGTGAACGAAAATCCCGGCTGCAGATTCAGGTTTTTTGCGCCATCCCTTATTGCCAGAACACTAATCGAAAACAACGGAACTTCAACTGAAGCACCGGCAGCAGCATATAAATAGCCCTCCCTGACAGCTGAAAATATCTGGGGACGAATTCTGAGATCGTTTTTCGAACCCAGACCAAAATCGCCTGCGACGTACGAAAAAAGCGTCCTTTTAAGCTTTTCGTCAGAGGGCCCTGTTTCAGTAAACCCGGGTTCATTAAGATGAGTAACTGAAATTCCGCCGAAAAACCGTTCTGACATCAGCACGAGACCTGCTCCAAGGTCAAAAAGGGTCTCCCCGTTGTAGGCCAGGGCTTCTGCCGAAGGAAGCGAGGCTCCTCCCAGCGGATCGATCTGATCGGGAAGAACTGCCCCCCCGAAATTAAAACCACGGTGGATAACCGAAGCTGATAATCCGGCATTAATAAAAAGGTCCCTTCCTAACTGAATAGAATAAGAATATGACATTGCTGCCCTGAGATCATTAATAATTCCCCCGGTGTAATCGTCGGTCACTGCAAATCCGGCACCACCATGAAGCACAGGGAAATATGAATCATATGATACCCATACTGAATGAAGATTATAGCCGTTTCCGGGGAGGTAATTCACATACGACATCCTAAGTGATCCGTCACCATTACTTCCTGCAAAAGCGGGGTTATTTATAAGAACCATCTGATATCCTGTACCTGAGCCCGGTTCCTGCCCCCGGCATCTTTCATTTGTTGTGGCGAGGACCAATATAATTACTGAGCATAATTTAACAATGAAGGAAATATTCCGTTTCTCACCGGGTGAAACATGAGAGTAATTAAAAAAGGCAAATGGGGAAAATATCATATTCTCAATCTTGTTCCTAAAGTAAATAAACTGCAATATCAACGTAATGATTCCGTTCTTATTATAATTCCTGATTAAATGTCGTTTAGTTAAGCCCGGGTAATCAGTTTCTTACTCCCACATTTTACCCCCCTGCCCCCCAGAGGGGGTGTTCTTAAATCCCCCCTTGGGGGGTTGGGGGGTAAAAACACAAGAATAGTAGAGTGGTCCCTGTGGTA
>CAIMVD010000376.1 GCA_903844815.1 uncultured Bacteroidota bacterium
CCACTCCCAGGGCAAATCAAGCAGTAAGAAAACTATGCTCCTTTTTAAACCAAACAGAAACCTGCTTCCCTTTTACAGATTTAAGATTGATTTATGAAACAGTCGCGGTTTAGTTTGCGGCAGTCTCGGATGTCTGATATTTATGTTTTCCCTATTCTGGAAATTCTATATTCATAATTCCCGATAGTCATATTATTCAAAACGCAAAATAATTACATGTCTGAAGCACCATTTTCAGGATTAAGAAAATAATTGATTTTAAAACATTTATTGGAAAACCAGCAGAATTTATTGTGGCAATTTAATCACCTTAATACATTCTGTATGATTGGCACATGATAAGATGCAAAAATAAATTCCTGACACCACTGACCTTCCGTTTTCATCATTACCATTCCATACAACTGAATATTTTCCCTGGGGCTGCACCTCATTCACAATATTTTTGACCAATACTCCATGAAGACTAATTATTTGAAGTTTCAAAAATGTCTGTCTGGGTAATTCATAGCTGATTAAAGTACTTTTAATGAATGGGTTTGGGAAATTTCGATTAAGACAGATCCCTTTATCTTCTTCGTATTCAATTATTGAAACAGATTTTGAATATTCAAAGGCTCCGATATCCACAAAAGGAATTCCGTCATTGTCGCCATCTGTAATCCTGTCATTATTCATAATATCCTTTAATTGTAAAAAGTTAATTGTGGTGTCTGCTGTACCGGCATCAACACAGGGAGACTTTTGAGAAAGGTCAGGATATGAATCCGTAAAAAGCGGATCTGAATAAATATTGAATCCTACATCACAGGGAGTATTGTTTCGGTTAACCAAAGCTAAAGAACCATAGGAAGAAGGAAATCCGACGAAATTTGTCGTATTCCTGTAAAAGCAGTTGAAATAAGCATTAGTCGATTTAGTTCCTGTCCGAACAATGCCAGTGTTATTATCGCTAAAAATGTTATTCTTTATTATTACGTCATAAGGCGTGATAGCGAGGATGGCAGTATCGCAAGATGTGATTGAATTATTGATGAATGCAGGAAAGGATTTTTCTTCCCATAATGTGCCAGCCGTCATCTTGAAAGCGACTCCCGGAATATCTTTAAAGGTATTTCCGGTTATAACAGGTGAGGCATTACCATAGGTGTACCAATATCCAAAGGAGTGCTGCCATCTTGACCCGTCTACATTTATAACGATTCCATTGCTGACCGAGGTAAAATCGCAGTTATGAATTTTTACATTGATATAGGGTTTATATGCGGAAGGAGCGGACATGCCGTTTGATTTCCATATTCCCTTTGCCTGTGCCAGTATTCCTGCGGAAGAACACCTTGTAATCCTGCAATTAAATACTTCATTTTCCATAGTGTCGCTTGAAAATGTGCTGTTGATCAGGTGCAAGGCATAAACAGCCCCACTGATGTGACAATAATGAAATTTACTTTCCCCGGTCGCAGAATATCCTATCTGAATCTGGTCCCAGGAAACATTTTCGTTTGGAGCGGCTATTGTAATGGGTTTATCGTATGTACCAACTGCGTTTATTATACCTGAAACTGTCAGTTTTATATTCTCTCCAATGATAACACTGACACCAGGATTAATTATCAGACTTTTCTTTTCAGGAACCGTGCTATTGGAGGTAATTAAATATGGACTACCTTCAACATTCCAGGTACCACTCAGATCACCTGAAACAGGTGTTTGGGCTGAAACTGCACTCCAGATAAGAAGTAATTGAAATGAAGTAATTATTTTGCATTTCGGTTTCATATTTTTAGCAATTTAAATTTGAAAGTTTTTAAGAAATCAAAGGAACTTTCTCCTGAAAATTCTACTTAATAATCACAATTGTACTTCAGAATCAAATTTAAATCAGGGAAATGGGAAAGTCAAGAAAATTTTTGATGTCAGGGAAATATTTAATTATAAAGATCTCATATTCTTAAATAGTACCGTAACCCTGTTTTCGGGTTAAGACCGGTTTCAAAAATATAGCGTTTAGATAACCCCTAAACACTTTCCCTATTTATTCTTAATATCAAAAGTCATCAATATGTTGCCGTGGCGCTGCCACAGCAATCCCTTATTGATGACGGGGTGGGAGAAATGCTGGGCTGTACCTTCCGTGATGCGAAAGGAACTTATCCTGGCCATTTTCCCCTCGTTTATACTTACAAGATTCATCTCTCCCTTTTGATTGTAATAATAAAGCATGTTATCGGCAGCGATGACTGCGCCGGTTCCAATGGCAAGTGAATCGGTAATTAATCCTGTGGTTGCATTGATTGAAAGGAGCTGAGGCTTCGCCGTTCCGCAGCCGTACAGGTAATTGCCAATCTTTACAATTCCCCCCATATAGCTGTCGAATCTTTTGTTTCTCCATTCCTGGGTTATGGAAGTACCATCGGCCGAGAGTTTTAATTTTACGCCACAGTTTCCGTCGCCTGCTGCGTAGTATATGGCTCCGTCTTCAAAAAGGACAGTATTGCTGTGGGTATCGCCATTAGCCGGCAACCTCTTTTCAGGAGGAAGATTATCCTGTTCATGCGACCATAACAGCGTTCCGCTGGAAGCATCAAAGCCCATCATGTGATAAGCCGAAAATGTTACAACTATCTTTCCCGACGGCAGTTCAATGAGTTTCGGTGAGTTATATCCCTGGGGTTCACCAAAACCCCTGTTATTCCAGATAAGTTTCCCATCGAAACGGTTAAGCGCCACCATGTTAAATTCCTTACCTCCAGGCATCCAGAAGACAATATTTTCATCGACAAGGGGTGCGGCTGAGTGGCCATGAAAAGGAGGCTGTGCTCCGAAATCAGGAGTTAGATCTTTTGACCATAATACTTTTCCGTCGGAACATTTTACACAATAAAGATTACCGTTGCCATTACCGATATAAAGCAGGTCGTCAACTATGGTAGGGGCCGAGCGTGAACCACGGTAAGTTTTTATCCATTCCCTGCCAAGAACCGTCTGCCACTGTTTTTGTCCGTTGAGGTCAAAGCAAAAAAGGACTGTCATTGAATCTATTTCACCGCTGATATAAAACCTGTCATCGGTGAAAACCGGTGAGACAAAACCATTTCCGATGTTCCCCGTCTTAAGGACTTCCGCCGGACCAGTTGTTGGCCATTCTTTCAGAAGGTTTTTATCGGGGTAAAGGCCAGTACGTCCGGCTCCCCTCCATTCGTGTATGTCAGGTTTGCCTGCAAGTAAGAACAGTGAAATCAGAATAGCGGATATGGACAGAAATTTCATACGGATATGATATTTGATGAGGTTTCAAATATAACTTCATTCTTCCCTTTTGAAGCATTACCTGAAAAAAAAATTGAGAATGCTGATTTTCCTCATACCTTTAAACATTAAAATACCCATTTGAATCAGAGTTATAAAAAATGTGGTGCAGGCAGGTTCTAAATTGAAATATTTTCAGCTTAATAAATTTAAAATGAAGAAAAAAATATTCTTATCAGCACTTTTAATCTCCGGCGTTTTATGCGTTCTGGCTCAATCCCCTGGATTAAATAAAGGCTCGGCAGGAGAATTTAAGGGAGGTGTCAGGATTCAAAAGACTCAAAAACTCTACTGGGAAAACGGGGTTTCTTTCGATTTTGCCAGTTCTAAGATTGCAGACAGTAGAATTCACTTCGGGGTGAGCTACGTTACATCACGACTCGGAAGCGCCATGGCTTCCAATGCCATAAAGCAGGACAACTATATTATCAGTGCAGGATATCACTTTCGTCATCAAAAAAAACTTCAGCCTTTTGCCCGGTTAAATACCGGGTATTTCCATGCTGATTATGAGGAGGAAATCTTCGATGTTTTACCAAACAGTGCTGTCTTGCTTTCACTGGATGCCGGATTGTCTTATGAATTCAGTATTCCTCTTACTGCTACCTTAAGCGCAGGATATAATTTGAATTCAGGGAACGGAACTGCCGGGCCGGGAACCTTGTATCCGTTTTATTACCAGATGAGTATCTTTTACACCATATTTAAATAGATCTAAGATGACAACCAAAAATAAGCTTTTCAGCCTGCCGGTAATCTTGTTGCTTTTTTTAACGGCATGTTCAAAAACCCCTGATATCGACAATGCAACAATGCTCGACGGGGACCAGATTTTTGACCCTTCACTGTATAACCCGGAACTATTTCTGGTTTCTGCTGCCATTGCCAACCCGGGTGAAATACAAAAAAACACTCCCGTGATAATTGTGGCCCATGGCTATACGGCAACGACATTTGAATGGGATGAGTTTCGAACCTATTGTGATGCAAAAGGAAATATTGTTGTTTCTCAGGTCCTTTTGGGAGGACACGGCCGTACCTATGAGGAATTCAAAAACTCAAGCTGGGAAGACTGGCAGGAACCAATTATGAATGAATACACCGCCCTTCGTGCAAAAGGATATACAAACATCAGCTTTGCGGGATCTTCAACCGGTTGTCCGCTGGTGATGGACCTTATCAAAAAAGGCAAGATTGGCGATAATGGCATGAAAAATATCTTTATGGTTGATCCAATTGTTATCTCATCCTCCAAATTGCTTACTGTAATCGGGCTGGTTGGTCCGATGATGGGTTATATGGAAAGTGTAAATACCACAGCAGAAGAGGGTCATTGGTACCATTTCAGGCCACAGGAAACAATGGTTCAATTACTGGAGCTGACAGAAAAGTTGCGTAAGGACCTTCAGTCGGGATTTAATCTGCCTGCAGGTATCCGCGTTAAAGTATACAAGTCGATTAAAGATCCCACTGCGGATCCGGTGAGCGCCGTTTTGATATACAAAGGACTTAAAAACAGCGATGGAACAAACATTGATATCGAAATGATTGATTCAGAGCTCCACGTGTCTACAAGATTAAACGGACGCGATAATATTACACAGCACGACAGGGATATTCAGACACATGTTTTTGATGATATGTACAGGATTATTACTCAATAGCGGAAAGCTAAGAGGTAAACCGCCCTGTAATTCTTTATATTTAATATTTAATGTCGTTTAGTTAAGCCCGGGTAATCAGTTTCTTACTCCCACATTTTACCCCCCTGCCCCCCAGGGGGGGTGTTCTTAAATCCCCCCTTGGGGGGTTGGGGGGTAAAAACACAAGAATAGTAGAGTGGTCCCTGTGGTA
>CAIMVD010000377.1 GCA_903844815.1 uncultured Bacteroidota bacterium
AATTTCACTTTTTTTGAATCAATTTTTTAATATTATTGTTCACGTACTTCTGTTTCATGGGCGAGGTTGACATTGCCACCTGTAATCACGAGGTCGCCGGCTTCGAGCCCCACCTGATTGAAAGACTTGTACTATTCTCTGATTCAACGGTAACATATTTCCAGATGGCAAGCGAATCCTGCCTGATGAAGATCACATCCTTACCCTGCCGGATTACAAGGGCCTCTTTTGGGACTACCAACCTGTCTGGAACAGGTTTACAGATAACAACCTTAACATTCATACCGTCGATCAGTCTGCCGTTATTATGAAGGGTGGTGGTTACCTTTATCATACCGTTATCATCCACCTGCGGGTTGATATTTGATGTGTTTCCTTTCATTAATACAAAAACCCAAATAACCATAAAGGAATTTTGTTATGTTGAGTGTATTCAATATTATCAGCTGCCACAAATGCATTTTGAATTCCCGAAATTTGTCCTTTACTTTTGTTCCTGCCTCCGATCTCAAAAGTATATTTCTGATCTACAATGAAATCGCTTTTTCAGAACATGTAACTGTATGACTAACCACTAACTGGGTTATAAAAAAAGTTTCCCATAATGTTCCCTGATTCGATCTGCTATCTCCTGATAGCGCAACGAAGGTTTAATTAGTCCCACTTGTTCTGGGATTTTTGTTTTAAAATACAGATGGACTTTTGAAGGGAAGGTCTGCAAAACTAAGTCCTATATTGCTAAAGTTATTGACAATGATGGCATTAGTGGGAAGAGTGAGATGTTTTTATAATAATACCTCTTCTCAACATTGTCATAAGCTTCCTTAAAATAAAAAGTATTCTTACGGTTATATACATTGTAAATATCGAGGTCTATAAATAGCGAATATTTTCTTTTGTATATGGTACGCCTTAAGGAGAGATCGAGCCTGTGATAATCGAAGTAACGGATATTATTTTTAGTATCCAGAAGCTCGCCATAGGTTGTTGTGTGCATGTAAATGGTCGCTGGCGCCCCGGAATAGTAAACCCAATTCAGGCCAAAACTGGTTTTCTCTTTATGATGCCAACGGAGAGCAAGATTAAAGTTGTGAGGTCTGTCGGAATTTGAAGGTATCCATACCAAGCCTTCAGGAGTAGGCCATTCTATATGTGATCTAGAATAGGTGTAGCTCACACTGAATGTTAAATTACCGGAATTTTTCATGACACTTGCTTCAAGCCCATAGGCTCTGCCTTTTACCGCATTAAGAATATCCACGAATGAGGAATCGAATATAAAATTTGCCCCTGGTTTATAATCCAGCATACCCTTGATTTTCTTGTAATACGCATCGAGCGACCAAACAAGATTATATTTTGAATGGCCCAGGAAACCTGTGGAGATGACATCAGAAATTTCAGGGCCAAAATCGCTTGTAAGTGGTATCCACATCATTGACCTCAAGCCTGCATTTGATCCTTCGATTGAATGATCAAACTGACTTAATCTTACGTAGTTAATATGAGGCGAAATTTCTCCATCCGGGTTAAAAGCCACTCTGAGACGGGGCTCGGCAACCAGAAAATGGAGTTTATCTCCAAATCCAACAGTTAATCTAACCCCGAGATCAAGCTCGATTTTACCAGGGAGACGAAATGATGATGAACCAAAAATAACAGGGGAGTATATCCTGGAGACTTTCCCAAAAACTATACTACTGACAGAATCATTAATTTTATAGTCCGCCCTTATGTTGGGAGAGAAAATTCTAAGATTCTGAGACAGACCTGCAGAGAAAACATAGTTATCGCTGTTTTTTGTGACACTCAGGGAAGAGCCAAATGTATTTAATACAGGGGAAAAGAGGTACCTGCTTGATTCTGATAACTCGGTAATACCAGTGATAGTCCTGGTTTCTTTGAATAAATTTCGTCCTGTAGAAAGGCGGTTGTAATTAATATTCAGTTGCCAGCGCAGGTCGTTTTTTACTGGCAATTTCCAGGAGAGCGAGTGAACCATGCTGTTCCATCCTGATGAATAAAGATCGGTGTAACTTGTGAGTGTATCTTCTAGCTGGTAGTTTATCAAAGTTTCTTCTTTTTGCCTGTCATAATTCCCGAAAAACAGGTAATTAATTTTGCCTGTCTTAGGAGAGGAGTGCGAAATGTTTATGAATCCGTCATAAAAAGAGTATTTATTTGGTGGCAGAAAGTCAGTCACATCCTGCGATGCAATTTTTTTAAGCAACGGGGCATAAAGGGAATAATTTCCACGTCTCAAGCCGAAGGATAAATTTAAGGTTTCCCTATTATATGGCAATTCAACAATAATTCCTGATGATAACAGCCCGACTCGCAGCTGAGCCCTTAGGGAATCGGAGCGATTTTCTTTAAAGTCGAGGCTTATAACAGATGATGCCCCTCCACCCAGATCGGCAGGTATATAATCCTTGAACAGTTCTGCCCTTTGAAGAAAATCAATATCGTAGGGAGATATGAATCCAAGCAGGTGAGAGGGAAGAAAAAAAGAGCACCCGTTTACAAGGATAACATTCTGCCCTGCACCTCCTCCTCTCACGTATATATCCGATGATCCATCCCTGCCGGATAATACTCCGGGAAGCAGCTGAAAAGACTTTAAAAGATCGGGTTCGCTGAAAAGCCTCGGTGTCTCACGGATCGAGACGGGATTAAGCACAATATTACCACGAGAAGTGAACTGTAATTGATTTAATGAGTCTGCCGTAATAACAACTTCATTTAATACATAAAGAAGCCGATCAAGATTAACATTTATTGAAGTATCAGATTTAGCATAAAACTTTAGAAGCAACTTTTTATAGCCGACAACCTGTGTATGTATCTCCTTTTCACCCGGCTGGCAGGTGAACGAAAATTCTCCATTTTGACTAATAATTGCCACCTGATTACCGGGATTCAATGTGACCAAGCCCCAGCCTATCTGTTTACCTCCCTCTCTATCAGCCAATCTCCCAATAATCCTTACTTCTTGTCCTTCGATGAGAGTAATGTTAATCAGCCCCAACACAATTAATAAACTCAGTTTTTTCATTACGCTCAATCTGAAATTGGAACTCTCCGGTAAAAATGAATCAATATCCTAGCCATTGAAAAGTAAGGTTAGCACTTCTACAAATTGCAAAAACACCATTTCCTCCATTAATATTGCCTTCGATATAGACAGGTTCAGCAAAAGGGTCTTTTGCACTATTATTGTAGGAGTAGATACTTTTTTCAAATAAATAAAGCTCTTTTGGAATTGAAAGAAGCTTTATTCGTATGTCCATTATGTAGTCGACTGCAGATGTAAGATCGCCATATCTTATTGCAACTTTAATCTTGCACTTGTTATCGCAAATTTTATTCGCATCAATGAAGTAGGCGTTAATAGGCACATACTGAAATTTATAAATACTACCATCGCAATCCCAGCGATGACCGGTAAGACCTTTCATTATGGCAAGGAAACCCGGGCCATTGCTTTCCCTAACAGTAAACTCTATGGGTAGAAAGTGGTGCCCTGTTGAAGAGAATCCTTTACCTCCATTAGCCTCTAAAATCAAGGAATAGTATGATTCCCGGCTTTTATCCAGGTCAAAAACCAGAGTCATTACAGCATACTTTGTAGTCTTATATTGAGGAGACCATGGAGGACATTCCTGTATATGAGGTAAAGGGATTGTCTCCTTATTAATAGACAATAAAGTCAAGTCTTCAGGAGGAGAAGGAACGATAACCTCAGATGAAATTCCATGAAAAGTTTTTTCATCTCCTTCAAGAAAATATTTTTCGCCTGAGTTGAATTGAATATCGCGTGGGATTTTCAGATTCTGCAAGTTTATAATTGGAACATCACTACTATAGGTAAACAAGTCTTGCTCCGTAGATCTGATTTTAAAAGAAAGGTTCCGGATTGAATCTTTAATTTCGTCAGGATATTCCTTCTGGTATGATTTCTCAAAAGAAATGTACCTGATAGTATCATCAGCGTCAATGATCGCGACAACCGAAACTTTTTCAGGCGTATCAGGGCGATAAAACCTGTCAATATTTTCACAAAGGGTTAATAACAGGCTAAGTAAAACTATTAAGCCGCTTGTTACCAACTTTGTGAATGCTTTTTTAAAACGTTTTGGATACATAAATAATTCTGCTTATCAGTAATTATGGATTAATAACCTCGAAAGTAAAACTTTATCTGGTAAAGGTGTGATCCTAAAACGGGGATTATTGAAATAAACATTGTATCAGAATACTTTTATCAAAGTTGAAATTTATTGGTGAATCTTAAAAAGGAAAAGAAAGCCGTCCCGAAGGTATTCTGAGACGGCTTAAATGTATTTATTTATGTTTAATAACAAACTGTTGGTGCGCAATATTCTTACCGTCATTAACTTCAAGTATATACGTGCCATCAGCCAGGTTGACTAATGGAATTGAAAAGCCCTCTCCACTCCTGGTTGTTTTTGAGATTAAAGAGCTTTGACTGTTGTATATACTTACAGTATAGTAAGTTGATTCAGTAGTTTTATCATATTTCAACTCAGTCATGTCTGAATTAAAACCATCAGAATTGAGTAAATATCCAGCTGGATTTATTGAAACGGTAACATTATCAGAAGCCGGATTTGGGAATATAGTCATTTCAAGAGATTTGGAACAACCATAAGTTTTCTTTGTCATATAGAATGCAGAATTACTGCCTGTTCCACAACTATTAGTCGAATAGGCTGAAATCGAAACACTCGTAACATTAGATGGGAATACAAAGTCCAATTCATTTGTACCTACTGTGTACGTTATTCCTCCAGGTACATTCCATGAGGCTGTTCCAGCATTACCTCCTATCGGTGTTACATTAAGTGAGTGATTTCCAGGGCAGACTTGCATCCCAGTGGAGTAATTAAAAGCATCAACCTTTTTATTAGTGATCTGGGGAGTGCCTATCCAAACAGGAGTTTCACCATGAATCGTTGTGTGTGAATAAGGGCTAGTAACTGCAACCAAAACTTGTCCCTGACCACTCCCACTAGCAGTTCCGGTGACACTATATCCTGAACCTGTAATTGTCAAACTATAAGCACTCCAACTATAAGTAGCCCCTGAGACATTTAAAGTATTGTAGGTATCCTGCCCATATATGCATAAGAAATTTCCCCCAGTAATATTTAATTTGTAATACCCAGGACTTGATGAGTTATAAGGACAATCAGCCAGAGGATGACGATATCGAGGCCAAGAACCCCATTTTGATTCGTAATAGCCAGGATTTGAACTTGAGGCTCTAAGCGAGTGATCTCCATTTGGGAAGAAAACCTTAGTTCCATAAGTTGAAGTAGTTGAAGAATATGTAGGTGTGACACCACTCCAATATTTTGAAATATTAGGATTAGCGCCATCTAACTGATTAATCCAATCAGGATTTCCCCCATCGGAGTAGTTCCATGCGTAGTCATGACAATTATAGGTGTAACTAGCAGGAGAGAGTCTCACAGCATTGCTATAATGAGCAGAAATCCATGCTGCTGCATCTGCCTCCCATGTGGCTAACATTGCATCCCATTCTGGAGTATCGTAGGCTACAATTGAAACGTTTGTAGGGGTCTTAACAGTAATTTGCGATTCACAAATCACACTCAAACAAAGACTACCCAATATTAGGAATATAAACTTTTTCATAGTTTTAGATTAATTTAATAGTTTATTTATGAACGAGAAATCTTAGTTAAAGAAAAATATCCGATCAAATTCTATTTTCTCATCATAGTCAAAAGAAACCTTTGGCTAAATCGTAAACATTATTCCAAACAAAAATCTTACGAGTACCTGCATTTTTCACAAATAATAATATTTCATCATCAAGCTTTGTGGTTAATAAAGGATTAGTTTGACTTTCCATAATTAATAATTTGGCCATAATTAAAGCTGACATCTCAAGAGCTGGAAGACCATAATACTCCATAAGTCTTGTTTCGCTTTCGAAACTTTTTATAGCTTGATCTTTCAATGCTTCTTGATCTGATTTGTCCATATTGTTAATGATATTCCCTTGTGAAAGTAAAATTTCAATATATAGAATACTTTGAATAAATCTGCCTAAGTCAACCCTATTAGTAATCTGCACTATTTCATCATAATTTTTTTTGGTATATGCTGCTAATAAGAATCTACCTGCATCTTTTCTTAATTCGAGCTCTCTGAAACCATTAAACTGACTCTTAATGAACTCATAACCCTGCATTATTGAATTGCGAGTAAAAATCATCCTCCATTCAGGATAATTGAGGCAAGTTATTACCAAATCTTCAGTAGCCATTGTAGCTGATAGACTCGTTGGGATGTTGTATAAAAAGAGTCTTTCATCCAAAGATTTAGCACTTCCCCATTCTTTACTACCAGGTCCAACGGGAAAATCCCAGACTTTACTTTGTGCATGTAGAATGGCAGTACCATAACACAAAATAAAAATAAACAAGATTTGCTTTTTCATAATAGAATATTTAAGTTTATAAAGGAGAAGATTTAAATCAGGACCAAGTTATCTTGATGTTGACAAAAAATCAATATGTGCCGGAATAGATAGGAGTTTACTTGGACGCATAGGAGATAAATAATGATAGATGACATTGAATTCTGATAAACGGTCAGAATTCAATTAAGAGTTCAGTATATTAATATCTTTTGAAGAGTAAGTTAGAAAAGTGGATTATTCATTCTGCTGCAATTCTACCAGATTCTGTTTAAATTGTTTTATTCTGTAACGAGATAAAGGAATTCTGATATTACCTTTCAATACAATTTGGCCATTTGTAAAACAATCTACGTAAGTACAATTTACCAGATATGAGTAATGACAACAAAAGAAATATGTTGAAGGCAGAAACTTGGTAAATCTCACAAGCAGATAATTCGTTTCTACTTCTTCTGAGTCATTGAGCAGTATGATTGATCCTTTATTAAATGCTTTAATAAAAAGTATTCTATTTAAGGATATCAGTTTTAATCCTTTAATAGTTTGAATTTCAAGTACCGGATGGTTTTGAGTAATTAATATATTCATTTTAAAAATAATTATTGAATGATAACTGTAGTAATAGTAGTTTGAATGTTACTTGCGTGCTAGAATATGTCATTTTATGATACGGAATACTAAGTTTGATAACTTTTATTGCTCAGTGCACAGGGCTCCGAGCCACTCCTTCAATTTTGTTTCGGATCATTACATAAGGAAACACTCAATTCTGCTTTACTTATTCTGTTTAATCAGGAATGGTATCAATTTGTTACCCCGATTTAGCATTTTTTTACAGTGAGTTGGAATTTCACTTTTTTTGAATCAATTTTTTAATATTATTGTTCACGTACTTCTGTTTCATGGGCGAGGTTGACATTGCCACCTGTAATCACGAGGTCGCCGGCTTCGAGCCCCACCTGATTGAAAGACTTGTACTATTCTCTG
>CAIMVD010000378.1 GCA_903844815.1 uncultured Bacteroidota bacterium
GATAGTAAAACAACGATTCGCTAACACTTTATGCCAAATTCATGTAGCCTTCGCCGGGGCTTATTCACACATTAGTACCGGGAGAATCCGGGAATAAAGAGTCTGTTAGATTATATATCAATGTAGTTTAGTTAAGCCCGGGTAATCAGTTTCTTACTCCCCCATTTTACCCCCCTGCCCCCCAGAGGGGTGTTCTTAAATCCCCCCTTGGGGGGTTGGGGGGTAAAAACACAAGAATAGTAGAGTGGTCCCTGTGGTAAAATATTCTTTTCATGTTTGGTAATAATATTCCTTAACTAAACGCCATTGACTTATATACGGTTGATTATTTAGTATTTGCTTATTCTAAGTATAGTTTTAAGGCTTCTTCAGCTCGCTTAAGTTCAACGGGGGATTCCAATCTTCAACTCCGGGCGCTTTTAGTCCCCAGGTACTTCCCCTGTTGTCTTCAGTTCCTTTAAGGAATCTTACGATTAACCGGTGAATCATGTTCATATTAGGAAGGATCCCATGAAAGCCACCAACTTTTGATAATGCTTTGTCTTGAACCTCCCAGTAACCATAATCTTCAGGTGTAACGCAGATCAGGTTCTCCTCCTTCAGAAAAAGATGGTATTGCTCCTTCAAAAGGAACCGTTCCGTCGCCTGTTTGCCTTTTCTGTGCGGGATCATTGTCCTCCCACAGATTTTCCCTGTCTCCAGACTGAATATTAAGATCAACATAATCTCCTTTTTTGACAATATTGATTTTAACCCTTGTTTTTGAATTAACCCCAACAATAGCCATCCATCTTTTCTCATCGAGGCCGGCATCGGCAAGATTAAAACTATTGACTTTTTTCCCATGCGATTCTGCCTTTGAAAGAAGAGTTCGGAAAATATCTGACGCTTTCATTTTAACATCATCTACCGGCAATCCTTTTAGACGGATGAATTCGCTAATGGAATCAATAATGGTTGGCTGCCAGGCTCCTGTATCGAAAAGAGAATCGGGAATCTCTGCGTCGGAATTGATACCATTCTTAAACATTGGTAGCAGATAATATAAAGCAGGAGTTAACCTTGCAGCTTCTCTCTCCCTTGATTTTGAGGATGCAGATCCCAGATCAGCCGTTCCCGTGGCAATCTTCATTACAGCTTCAAATGAACCTTTGAATGGAGTTGCAAGAGTAACAACCTTATTTATTGGAGCCTTCAGGCCTTTATTTGCAAGATAACCCGTAATGATAAGTCCTCCCATGGAGTGACCTATAAGATTTACCTTAGCTTCCTCGTCATAACCGTTTTCATGATAGTGTCGCATTAGCTTTGTTCGTTCTATCACTTCTTCAATAAAAACGTCTAGTTCTGCTTCCGCTTTTTCAAGAGGCATTCTCCAGTCATACCCAAAAGGATATACCGGTATTTCAAGATCTTCCGTCTCTTTTAGGTTATACCTGAGCTCTTCGATAAGCTCTTTATATGCAACATCAAAGATCTGTCCTGATCTAACCCTTGCAGGTTCTTGTGCTTCATACCTGGTATCGTTAGGGTGTAATGCAATACGATCGAACTTCTTACTGAGTAAGCTCCAAACGGGTTCATGACCAACATCATATTCGTCGTGGAGACAAGTTCCGGTGATGCCTGGTATAATAATAACAGGATCAACCAATTTTAAAATCTTTTTTGCCATAATTTATTAATATATTCATTGTTCAAGTTAGAGTCTACATCTGATGCAATTTCCAGAAGGGGCGTCTTCAATTTTACAATTGTCTTTTATTGTGATCTGGCAGCCTTTAAATAAGCTTTCAAAAACCCGCCCCATCCCGTTCTGCCGGTAAAATCGAGATTTGTCGTATACAGGGGTGATATGGTCCGCATCGGGAAATAAATTGCAATGCCATTGGAATGCTCCAATGATTCTCCAATATATTCTGACGAAATTACCATTCCCGAAGCTCCCCGGACTGTGTCAACCACTCCATTGCAGGCATTCACTATTTCTGAATTCCCAGTTGAGTTCTTAAGGAGCTGGCAAAAGTTGACCAGATCCACATTATCTTTTACTGCGTATTCCTGGACCCGATTACGTGCGTTAACAACCAAAGCAAGAGTTTCTGAATTATTAATCCCGGCGACCAGAGCTTTCGACAGAATTTCCATTGCATCTGCAAATTTCTCAGAAACGTTCAGATTGCAGGCGGATTGTGTAACCGCTTCTCTCCCTTTTTTATAAGATTCAACGTATTTTTTCACTATGGAAATGCTTAAATCCTCAGGCTTTATATCCGGATTAGCAGTCAGGTGGTTAAGTACTTCGTCGTATGGCCAGCCGTCAAGAGGCTCAGTCTCTTCCGAACCAACCATAAACATGGCAAAGTCTTTTACCTGGTAGGCCACTTCAGCCATACTCATCAGGCATGCATCCATTCCAAAAATATCTATCTTCTGGCCAAGTAAAGATTTTGCTTCAAGCAATACTTTTTTCATCTCAAGGTTATCAAGAAAATCCTTGGCGTTGTCATCTATCAGTATTGCCCTTGGTTGAATTCTTTCAAGTTCTGCGAGTCTTGCCACCTGTTTTACAGAAGTTTCAAATAATGCATGCTTAATACGGTTGGTCCTCTTCAAACGATTTCCAAATAGCCTGGCTCCGGCAAATATGTCGGTGTCATCCCAACCTTGTCCATGATTCCATAGGACAAGCATATAATGTTCGGCTTTATAGTTTTTTGCCCCCCATTTTATGAAATCAACCAGTGCATCGGGGTTTCCTGTATTTATTTCGCCAATACTCTCCATTGCATCCTCCTTAAGAGAGGTGCCCTTCTGAACATAGTACCGGGTGGTGGAAAGATCCTTACCGGCTCTGTCAAATTGTACAATAATGTTAACATCTGCTGTAGAGCCGGCCTTCTTCATTTCCTTGAGGTCGATGATGCCGTTTTTATCCAGGTTATTATCGCCTGCCATATAAACCATTACTGTCCATTTTTTAGTTGTGACTTCTTGTTCCATAGTTTGATTATTTTGGTGTGTACTTTGAAAATGCTGGTATAAATGTCTTATAATATCATATAAATAACATTCAACTTAACCTAATAAAGCCAGACTTACGTATTCCGACAGTCAAAATCCTTTTCCCCAGCGTAAGGTCAAACCAATGATGATAAACCACGGTCCTGTCGCTTGGTTCCAGTTTAAGTCGGGAAAGACAAAATCTGGTCACAGCTATAATTGTATTACTTTGATCCGGAGACATAATATCCTTCCCTCTATCAAAGTTGCCAACATTTTCTATGCATATGCCATTAAAATTAGCACCTTTAATTCCAGCCGGAATTGTATTTAAATTCCGGCAAATCATAATTTTGCCGTCGGGGAAGGTAGTGAAGGTTTGGGCGATTTCAGCGAATCCCCGTTCCAAATGATCCTTTTCCATGCTTTTGCATAATTCAAAATGGTTATCATCTTTAAAATGCTTGTAGGATGGAAGGTAGGTGTGATGTTGCTGGATAAGGTTAATTTTCCTGTTTATGTTTTGAAATCAAGCAGGTGACAGAATCTCATTGGTCAGGAATGGTGTACCTTTACCGAATATTTCCCTGTGCCGTTTGTTAGGTTGAAATGGTGTATCTGAACGTAATAACGCCCTTTTATCAGATTCGATGCTATACGAGCATTATGTCTGAAACCGCTATCATCGTCCTGAGTGATTAACTGTGTCTTACTATCTGGCCCGAACAGCTTCATTATTACATCAGTAGGTCCTTTAGTATCGATTACATGCCTGCCGCTCTCTTCTACCGCAAATGTAAAAAGATCTTCTTCACCAAATTTTCCGATTGAAGCAGCCGTTCTACGTCTGGCATTGACCTCCAGCTCAACAGCTTCGTCAACAGTAGGAGCCGTCTTAGGATACATCATGGCTCCGGAGATGAATTGTTTGTCAAGCGTGGAAAGTACCGTATTGGCTTTGGTACCAATGCCATTCAGTGTCCATTCAGGGGGAAAGTAATACAGCATAATTGAATCCGGATCAAACTTCGTTCCGGTGATCTGGTCGACAGAGTACTTCGACAGAATATTGTGACGGGCCGTTTCCTCGTCCCAATAGTTTGGGGCCTTCGCCACTTCGCTGATCACCACTGCTTCATTCCACTGTATACCACCAGCAGGATTCTGATGCTCATGGGCAAGCCCGATAGCGTGGCCAAATTCGTGGGCGGCTGTACCTGGATCCAGAAAGCCCAGGTTCATTGTAGCCTGATTCAGTGGAATACTTTGACAATCGGTTCCAATGTAGCTCCAGGCACCGTCGGTCTCATCGAAGGTAATACGGATTTCAGCAGCTGGTGCATTGTTGAAATCGAACTTCAGATTTGCGACTTTCGTCCACCACTCAGCCTCCTCTTTCACAATTTTATACTGTGAAGCTGTACCACCCATGAATCGTACACGCAGAGTTATACCGTTCATCCACTTTTTGCCGTTAATGGCAATCGCGCGCATTCTTCCGGCGGTACTCATTGTCAGTTGATGCTGCATCAGGTCGCGAGGCAACACCCGATCGAAACAAATTTTAGGACGTTGTGTTTCCATATTGTATATAATTTATTATGAATATCATCCGACTAATAATATGGCAAGACTCTGATGCCCGATCCCATTACAGCCTTGTTGTAAGTCAGATCTGAACCTCTAAACTTTAAAGTTTGTTCTCCGATCATAATTGATTTTTCCCGGTTTGCTTGTTGGCTGAAATAACTTCTCAGCCAATAATAGAATCCTGATGCTTCCTCATATGTTCTGAATTTCAATAAATATAACTCGCCTGGTGATGTTTCAATTTTTACATAGTCAGGATTACCTGATTCAGTTTCATTTCCGATACAATAAAAATGAGGCATAAAGTCACTTTTGCTCATGAACGGAATTGTATCTTCCACAGTACCCTTGAAATACTTTATCCGATCATCCCATTCCTGGAAGGTCCTTCTTCCAGAAACAACATTCCTGTAAATAAAGTCCAATTTTATTGTAGCTCTGATTGTATCATAAGGTTCTCTTATAAGTGGCACATATACAACGGTATAATGAAGTGCCAGTTTATCGGGATTATTATATTTTCCTGTGCTGTCAATCAATCCTGTTATGCTGTAAAGTCTTTCCGGGAACTTATCAAATTCAAGTGAGACATCTGCAATTATGTTACCTGTAAGGTCAATCTCCCTGTTTCCCTCTTCTTCCATTTCAATTTTCTTCTTGCTTATCCTGCCATTTAACTTTAAATATCTGTATTTTATTGCCTGATCTTCTTTTCGGGTGATTGTTGATTTTCCTCCGGCAGATAATTCACCTGAATTCCCTTTTTCCAACAAAGAAGCATCAATTTCAAGGTTTCTGCTGAAACTCAAATCGGCTATATCTATTGAACCATATTCAGTTGAATACATGTTCCATCCTGTAAATCGAAGGCAGGACTCTTCAGGAATTTTAAGTGATATCTTAAGGTACTCTATTCTGTCAGCCGGGGTCAATCCTGATCCTGATAAAATACCGTTTTTTGAATAGCTTCGTTTTTTACTCACGGAAAAAATCAACCGAAGATCCTTGCTGGTATAATCATCACCCGGCGAGGCTGCCGTGCCATCGAGGTACTCATTATTAAGGGAGCTTATGAACATTTCATTATCAGGGTACCTTGAATTAAGTATTTTTATTAATTGAGACTGTGCATCTGCACTCAGATCCCAGAGCGTTTTACTTTCATCCTCAGGCTTTGCAGGTGATAATCGGAAACCAAAGAGATCAATTTTGGCAAGGGTATTATCAATACCCGATTTTTTTATACAGGAGTAACGTTTTAGAGTAGTACAGGCAGTCATAAATAATACTCCTGTAAAAAGCATCAGAAGAATGTATTTTTGTTTCATATTATAGTTCTTTGAATTAGTCAGACAATAATCATGATATTCAGATTCATCCGGACATGTGATATTAGCAGGTTACAGGTATCTGTATCAGTCGCTGTAAACACTTGCAGAAATCTTAGTGTCGGGTGATTCAGTACACCTTATCCAGAGGGATCTTTTAAATATTTTTTTACTATAATCAAGATCCGGCTGACAACTGTAATATTGATCATCCCTGTAGACATCATTCTCATTAATATCAATACATTTTTCAACACCAAAATTTTTTACAACCAAATAGTACATAGCATATCAGGTTTAAGTTTATATTATCTTCAATCGCCAATTAGTTCATAGCACGCCCAATAATACTCATAGAAGAATGGTTTGAATTCTTTAATTGTAAAACCGATCTCCTATTGGCTCTGCCCTGCTCAACCCACTATCAATCCATCCCCCAGATAAGTGTGTATAGGAATCATTTGCATTTATAAGGTCAATATTCCAGATTGTGGAAATCATCGAGCAAGCTCCTTTTTAGTGTACAAGCTGATTGTGAGGGTACTTTGGATTTACGCCTGATTTTTCGAATCTTTCAAAGTAGAATTAACCAAAGTTTAAGATAGTCTCAAACCATATTTGCTGCTATTCCGATATCAAATAATATGTTATTTGGTTACTCAGCAAATTTTCCCGGATTTAACAAACTCCCTTTGGATGATATTTTAATAAACGAAATGACAGGAGAAACCTATTTGACCATTTGGGTTTTCATTAATGCCCTGACAGTTGCCTTTATCATTTCGCGATCATCATTGCCTATTTTTGCCTCTTCCATAACTTTATCCAGGACTGACATAGCCCCTTTTTCTATACCTTTAATTGCAGCCTCTTTGATCAAACCCCGGTATTCTTTGGGAACATTTGCCTTTCGCAGGATAGTTTCCAATTGTTCATTTATCTTGTTTTCAATTAGTTCTGAAACCGATCGTTTTTTAATAGGTTCAGCAGGCCTGGTGCTTTTTTCTCTGATTTTTGAACTGAGAGATTACTGCTGTCGCCACTTTTCAACCGGGCTTTCTTAATAGTTGAATTATCTTGTTGCACGACGTGAGTTAATTCATGTGCAAGCAGTCTTTTACCCGGACTTATTTCGGGATTATATTTACCTGAATTGAAGTAGATATTCCTGCCTTGTGTGAACGCCTGGGCATGAAGGTCATCATTCAGTTGAACAGATTCATTATCGGTATGAATTTTAACCTGTTTGAAATTATACCCAAAAGAATGTTCCATTTCGGCGCGTGTTTTTGGAGGAATAGTACGTCCCTGGCCTTTTGTGTTTTGCAGTTTTTGACCTATTTTAGCTGAAGAAGGTGAGGGTTTGGTTCCGGGTTTTTTATATCCTGAATTAACTCTCCCCTCTCAGTTATGAACTCTCTTTGTAAAGGTACAATCCCCGCCTTGTACAAAACAAAAGGTATTTGCTTTCCTCCAAGTGAACCCCACAGGTAATTTACCTGCTCAAATGTCATTGAGACTAATTCCAACTTGATCCTCAAATCCTGAAGTTCAGGATCCTGCAACGAATTTCCTTCAGGTGAGCCCTGAACAGAAAATACATTTTTACCCTGAAAGAACTCTATTACCTGCGACAGCCGCATCAAAGTATTTGAATAGTCAGTATCATCTGTAGCGCTACCTCCCTTGGTGAAATTAGCTAAGAATAATAAAAATAAATTTAAATACACTGGAGGATTTATCAACTGTGGCTTTCCGTCAGAAATGTTATAAGAATTAGCATTTTTTAAAGAGGCTTCCTCCATAATATTGACAAGACTCAATACTATTTTACCCTGCATGTAACTTTCGTTCCCACCTAAACTTTCAGACATGGCAATATTGCCAAGTACAACAGGCTCACCATCTATCTTAACAGTACTTCTTCCCCGGATATGAATACCCAGTTCCCTAACTAACATACTTAAAACAAATTGTATCATCGAAATAATTTGAATTTATTATGATACGTTTGCTTTCAATTAAAGAACAGCTTTCACTGGCTCCATTTGTTAAGTTTTTATAAACCATTCTTCATCAAACGACAAAAATAATTGCATATTAAGAATTAAACTTTACGGCTTCGCCACCGTCAGCCCCATCCTTTTTGGGCTAAAACCTTGCAAAAAAAAACGCCGACTTATCAAATTTCAAATAAAACTCAATGAAAATCAATCCTCATTTATGAGGATACCAATTGGAAGATCAAACAATGATATTTGATAACAGCGCTACCTTTATCAGATGTGCCGTATTCCTGACATTCAGCTTCTTAATGAGGTTTTTACGGTGAGTAATGGCTGTGGTCTCGCTGATGTGGAGCTTGTCTGCTATCATCTTCGACGAGTCGCCGTCACTTAAAAGCTGTAATACTTCAATCTCCCTGAATGTGACTCCTGAACTAAGATCAAAAGTGCTCATACTGTTTTGCTCTGTTTGTGCCATCTGATACTTCACTTTACCTTTAACAAAGTTCTGCAGACAGACTGCCGTATCAAAAAAAATAACGATAATAAATGGGAACTTTCAGGAATGTTTGGGAATTTTTGGGAAAGTATAGGAATGCGGAAAGGCGCTAATCACAGGTTATTTGATGGATGTAACTCTAGAAAATCCAACTACCTCTCAAGAAAGCTTTCAGGAATCTTCCTTTCGAACCCATGAGGCGAATGCAAAAGTTCATCTACCAGTTGCTTTTTATTCATATACGGAAATTCTATTGCCCGTTCGGCACTCCGAGCTTGTTGTATATAAGTACCTGATCCTTAGGAGGTATAACCCCCCTCCCTAGGATAACATTCTTCTTCAGAAGCAATTTGTTGAATGTCTTCCGGCAAACACCATATTCCTCGGCCATCTGCTGCCGCGTCTTCACACCACCATTATTATTCGGCATAATGCTGAATTTTTAGCAGTTATAATTTTTTTTAGCTAGCTCAGTATCGCATTGACATCAATCGACATACAAAACTAAAACAATTTTCTAAATATTTAGATTCATGTCAAATATATTTCCTGATTACTAAAACGCTAAAATTGGTTCTGGTAAAAGAAAATTTATGTTTTACTTTTGATGCCAATAATGAAATAGATTAATTACTATTAGCCCATGAATTCAATGACCGACCTTGTCCTGTTCCTGCCCACCGTTTTTCTTGGCTTCTTCGCCATGCTGAATCCGATTGGAAACACTCCTGTTTTTTTAACCATGATCGGCGAGGCCGATACAGTTACATTAAAAAGAGTCGCCTTCAGGGCCGTCGTAACGGCATTTACAATTATCGCAGTATTCAGCCTTTTCGGGCATCTGATATTCAGATTGTTCAACATCACCCTTCCTGCCTTTCAGATTGCCGGAGGTATAATCGTCTTCTTCATAGGATACGATCTTCTGCAGGGTAAACCGGCGGGTGCACATAAATCAAAAATAAAAGATTCGGCAGCAGTGTATAACGATATGGCAATATCGCCTATTGGAATACCATTGCTCTCCGGGCCGGGTACCATATCCACTGCAATGAACTTTGTCGGCCAGGGAAACAGTTTCATAAATACTATCCTGATTATCCTTGTATTTGGCATAGTCTGTGCAATAACCTACCTGCTGTTTATTCTTAGCAAAAACATTGCTGACAAACTGAGACCTGCCCTTATAAAGGCAATTTCAAGGATAATGGGGCTGATACTGGCCGTGATCGCTGTTCAGATGCTGATAAACGGAATTTTCAACGTTATTAAGGAGTTTCCCCATTAACCAGACAGCTATTTTCTTGTATTCAGATTGGAATGTTCTTCAAACCACCAGCAATCATCAAGTAATTTTTTTACAAGATAATTACGCTTATTCATACCCCAATAAAAACTATCCAGATACTTTATCATCTCTTTTTTGGATCTGGCATTGATATAGGGGAAATCGTTAATTACCTTATAAAACTCATCCTTCTTTGCTGAAAATATATCAAGTGCACCTGCAAATGAAGTCTCGCTCCTGCAAACTGCCAGATACAACCTTTCCTGGACATTCTTGATCGGAAGGGTCTCAAAAGGCATGGCATAGGGTGCCCCTACCAAAGCCGAATAATCAAAATCATAGGGAATAATCGGATTATCAGTTGCAAATGCCGGCTTGATCTTCCTGAGCAATAGAACATTATGCTGAATTGGAACCGACCAGTCAGTATTTCCAATCATATAGTTAAAAAGAGCCACCCTTGTTAATACTTCCTGATCGAATTGTTTCTGCGACAATCCCTGTAAAAGAATCTCTTTTGATGCCGTTCTTTTTTCAATCAGGTTTTTAGGCTCTATTGCGAAACCATATTGGGTCATAGGTTTCTTATCCCTTGCTGTATTAATGTATTTTATCCTGAACAGCCTTACCCTGAAACTCTGGTCGGTAAGTACATTATACAGCTTATAAACAAGATATTCCCTGAGTATCAGATCTTCATATCCCTCTTTGCAATAGGGAACTATCTTCAGTTTATTGATTCCCGAAAACTCTAATCCTCTCGAATCTTTCATTTTGAAATTGAGCATCAATGGAGGGAAATCGCAGATCGAGGTACGGCGAACATTGCCGCGAGCCCTAACCTTCAGATGCTTTACAACCGAATCATTTTCATTATGGAAATACGTAAGTACTGCATCAAGGTACTCCTGATCCGATTTATTCCTTTTAAAAGTCGAAATATCGAAAGCGAGTGTTATATTGAAGAGGTCATCTGTATCGAAAAGGGTTACCTTAACATCCTGGGTATCGGCCAGGGCATATCTGTTTGTCAGTGTATCAGCCTGACCGAATATTTGCCCTGAAAATAATGAGGCCGTAAAAAATATCAAACAGATCTTTTCTTTCATCGTTTTCAAGTGGTTCATTAATTGAAAATTTTAAGATTGCCAAAATTATTAAATTTAGTCCAACTTTAAAAATATATATTCGGCAGGCTTACTTAATGATCCCATGCAGGAACAGGAATTGCCAGGCCTTCTATAGAGCAGAAATCAAACTGAATTAAAATATTTAGCAAATAAAATGTAGCATTCGTTAAAAGAATCAAAACTAAATTAATTTATTTCGAATCTCTACTATTTTATTTACCTGAATTACTGTGCATTAAAATAGTTTAAAAAATACCGGCCAGAATTTTGAGAATAAAAATGAAACCTTATCTTTGATACGTTTTAGGAACGGGTTAGGATGAAGATGGTTTTGAAGGGGAATGCAAAACCAATATTGCTCATCTTCTAATCTGTAAGGAAATGGGGAGTATTAAATAAAATTTAAACTAAAAGGTTATGAAAAAAACTGGCATTTTTTTACCTGTCATGTTCTTTTTGTTTTCTTCGGGGCTACAGTTAAGTGCCCAGAACGCTTCGCCTGCATCAGCAGGAAAGGTTAGCGGACCTGCTGACAACAAGGGTGGGGCCCAAGGCGATGCAGTAAATTCAACAACAGCTATGCCAAATACGGTGCTTTTAAAGATCGTAGAGCATACTTATGAGATAACTGCGATTGTTGGAATAAATGATAACGATATTTATGTAGAGCCGTTTTCAAATTCTTATCAAAAAAAGGATTCTCTGGCTCTGAGGATTGATAATTACGATCCGGAATTTTTATCATACAGGGTCTTTGACTACATGGGAAACCTTCAGTGCTCCGACAGTACCAGGGGATTTGAAACAAAGATACCTGCTCAGAATATCCCATCGGGGGAATATTTTCTGAAGGTAATGTACGGGAAGAAGGAATTGAAAACATTCAAGGTGATCAAAAACTAATCAGGCTTTTATATCTGAAAAGGCCTTAACCTGCAAAAGACAGCAGGTTAAGGCCTTTTTTATTATTAACTGTCCGATCCTAATTTCCTGAAACAACTCTGAAGTAAATATTTGAGCTGTAGAATCCGAAAGGCTGAATGATTGTTGCATCCTGAATCCCTTCAGGCTTTGCCCAGAATTCAATTGTAATATTATTCTCAGGTATATTCATATTACAATCGCCTTTATCGTCGGTACCGTCAAAATACAAACCGTATGAGAACTTTCCTTCATTGAATTTAACACCGTTATACAATGTCCCGGTAGTTCCTGATGCAGATTTTATTTCCGACCCGTTCCCTTCATTGAAGTGAAAAAGGCCTATCGTATTGGCATCGCAGGCAAAAGGTGCATTTGAATTGTAATAATCATGAATCTCCCCGGAAGAACGCACAATACCTGAAACCCTTAATTCATCGAGCCAGCCCTTATAAAAACCCGACCATTCCGAAGAATACCCTGCACCCAGAAACAGCGAAGAATAAAGATAACCAACATTGTTAAAATATCCTTCTGCAACCAGAACTCCGTCAATATAGATTTTTCCCGACCTGTCAGCCCCCTTGGTGAAGGCATAATAATGCCATCCGTTAACAATGGAAATTACTTCCGCTCCTGAAATGCTCATAGCCAGATTTGACATTCCGATTCCCTGTTTCACTTGTCCGGCAACAGTTATAAAATTCACTTCATTTCCGTATGAAATGCCTTCACTGTTTCTGGCATAAGTTCTCAGATAATATGTCGTTCCCGGCACGAGTCGCTGAATGGAGCATGAGAAAGCACCAGTTCCACTGCCGCAAACAATTTTTGTGTCCTGATCAACAGATCCATTTTTAGTTGTACCCAAACAAATGCCTCGTTCAGAAACCTCCACTCCTCCGTCGGATGAAACTAACCCTTCCGCCTTAGCCCCGGTAAGCGTGACCTCTGATACCAAACCAGTGGACACAAGTGGTACTGTGGGTGACAAGGTCTTAAAAATAATCTGGCTTCCGTAACCAGTTCCTGCTATTCCTGTGGCATAAGCCCTGACATAATAAAAGGTGCTTGCTTTTAATCCGGAAATAGCACATGCAAATGTACCTGTACCTGTTCCATCGATGGTTTTTGTACTTAGAAGAATAGAAGGATTTTCATTAGTGCTCCAGCAAATTCCTCTTTCAGTCACCGGAGCACCTCCGTCACTTATAACATTACCTGCACACTGTGCGGTGCTATATGCAATTGTCCCCGGTAAAAGTGTCGTAAGAACCGGTAATCCCGCCAGTCCGGTTTGAAAGCTTACCGGATTACCATACGAAATTCCCGGACTATTTATGGCATAGGCCCTGGCATAATATTTTTTCCCTGCAGCCAGTCCAGTTATTACGGCTGAAAAGTTTCCTGATCCGCTTCCGTTAGTTGTTTTACTGCACTTATCCGTTGTAGGATCAGGATTTTCACCCCAGCAAATTCCCCTGACAGTTACCTGCGATCCGCCATCATCTGAAACATTGCCTTCAACAGAAACAGTATTCTGAGTAATATCAGCAGGAAAACCCGTTTTTATTATTGCCAGGGCAGCAGGTGAGGTGATGAAGCTAATCTGGTCACCATAAGCTGTTCCGACACTATTCACTGCATACGCTCTGACATAATATTTTTTATTTGCCCCTAATCCGAATACCCGACTAATATACAAACCTGTACCGGTACTGTCAACTGTCTTGTAACCAGGGCTTGCTGTCGGATTATCCAAAGTGCTCCAGCATACTCCCCTGGATCTAATTAAGGAACCTCCATCATTAATTATCTCACCACCGCTTATTGCACTGCTGCTGGTAATAAAAGATGGTTTCACAGAGATAAGTGAAGGAACTGTTGGCTGCGTGGTTTTGAAACTTATCTCATTCCCGTAATAAACTCCCTGACTGTTCTCTGCATATGCTTTTACAAAATATACCGTATTTGGCAAAAGGTTATTCAAGTGGCTTGTAAAACTTATGGCCGCAGTGCTGTCAAAAGTTCTTGTTGAAAGGTCTGCCGATGGATTTTTTTCGGTACTCCAGCATACTCCCCTGACTTTAACCGGAGATTCTCCTCCCGCTCTTACAACACCACCTGTTAAAGCGGAGATACTTGTGATTGAACTTACTGGAATAGTAAAAACAGATGTGTTTTTGAATCCTAGATCCTGAATATACTCACAGGAATGGAAAAACACTGACGTTGCCATTGCGGTAAAGAATATTAAAAATCGCTTCCCCCCCATTTCAGCTTATTATTCTGTTGTTAAAAGCTAATTCAAAATACCTAAAACAAACCTGTTCCAAACCGGGCATTGCCTGAGGCAAAAATGCCCCTGGCAATTCCCCGCGCCCGGTGACTGCTATTAATCCACTGTTCTGTTTAAAATAGCAGTTTTCTGAACATTATAGTATGATACCATGTACTTGTCAGAAACTCGATCGTCGAAACTGCAAAAAGCAGAAACCTTTTCATCTGTCTCTATAAACATCTGCTGCTCCGTCGTAAATTCAGTTACCACATATGGTGCAGAAAGTTCAATCGAAACAAAAAAGAACAATTTGAAAACAAAAAAGATTTTTAACTTCATCAGGAATTGGTTTGTTTAATAAATTATAAAACCTGTCTATCTTTATCTTTCCATTGTAAAAATAGATACTAGCAAAATATTCCCTTGTAAGTATTTGGATAATAAATTGTAAGATAACCACGGATTCTGTTGTAGGATAATTCTTACAACGTGTTTTAAAACAACGGAGGGTTAAACAATATTGTAAGAATAACTGTTATATGATTGAATGTTAAAACAGAATAATTTTGATAAAGCATTGAAACAAAATAACCAAAAAGAATAAATATCAAAAATAATATTCTATTTTAGTTTTTCATTTTACGGCTATTATCTGTTTTCAGTGAAGATAATTGGCACCCAGATTGGATGGGCTTATCAGGTGGCTGTTGTAAAATGAAGGACTGTAAATTATTAATTGAAGTTAACAGAAATATGATAAATAACTCTACCCACAAAAAGCTTCAGGATTTGCTTAATGAGCTGGACGAGTTGCTTAAGACAGGAGTTGTCACAAAGGATGAGTATGATTGCCTGAGTTTCATACTTCACCATGTGTACGACGATGACATCTCCAATCAGTGTAAACAGGAGTTATCTTTTATTTCGAATTTCAACTATAACTAAATGAATGTCGTTTAGTTAAGCCCGGATAATAAGTTTCTCACTCCCCGATTTTTACCCCCCTGCCCCCCAGGGGGGGTGTTCTTAAATCCCCCCTTGGGGGGTTGGGGGGTAAAAACACAAGAATAGTAGAGTGGTCCCTGTGGTAAAATATTCTTTTCATGTTTGGTAATAATATTCCTTAACTAAACGC
>CAIMVD010000379.1 GCA_903844815.1 uncultured Bacteroidota bacterium
ATGAAAATTTTGTTAGATTTGCGGCCTTGCTGGTGATGAAGCAGAATTTTAACATTAAGTATTAAAACAAATAGCGATGTGCGGGATTGTAGGCGTTTTTGATCTGAAAGTAAACTATATGGAGTTAAGGGCAAGTATCCTTAAAATGTCAAAAAAAGTAAGGCATCGCGGACCGGACTGGTCGGGGATCTTTTATTGCGAGAAGGCCATCCTTGCCCATGAAAGGCTTTCTATAGTTGACCCTCAGTCGGGAAAGCAGCCGCTTTACAGTAAAGATGGCAACCTTATACTGGCAGTAAACGGTGAAATATATAATCATAAGTCGATACGCAGTCGTTATGAAGATACCTACGAATTTCTTACCCATTCCGATTGCGAGGTCATTCTTCCCCTTTATCGTGAAAAAGGTCCGGCTTTTATTGAAGAGCTTAACGGAATCTTCGCCTTTGCACTTTACGACAAGGAAAACGATTGTTATCTGATTGCACGCGACCATATAGGAATAATACCCCTATATATGGGATGGGATACCTTCGGAAATTTCTATGTTGCGTCTGAATTGAAAGCCCTGGAAGGAGTTTGCAATAAAATCGAAGAGTTCCTCCCCGGCCATTATCTTTACAGTAAGGACGGCGAAATGAAAAAATGGTATACCCGCGACTGGATGAGCTATGAAGCAGTGGCTGAAAATGAAACAAGTATAGATGATTTAAAAATCGCTTTTGAAGCTTCAGTACACAGGCAATTGATGTCAGATGTCCCTTACGGTGTTCTTCTTTCAGGAGGACTCGATTCTTCAGTAGTGTCAGCCATTGCAAAGAAATTTGCCTCAAAGAGGATTGAGACTGAGGACAAGAGCGATGCATGGTGGCCGCAACTTCATTCATTTGCTGTGGGGCTCGAGGGATCGCCCGACCTGGCAGCAGCCCGTATCGTAGCAGATCATATAGGTACGGTTCATCATGAGATACATTTCACTGTTGAAGAAGGCCTTGATGCTATCAGAGATGTCATTTATCACATTGAAACTTATGATGTTACAACTATAAGGGCTTCTACCCCGATGTATCTTTTGTCGAGAGTAATCAAATCGATGGGAGTAAAGATGGTTCTGTCCGGCGAAGGAGCAGATGAAATCTTCGGTGGTTACCTGTATTTCCATAAGGCTCCCGACGCACGGTCATTCCATGAAGAAACAGTGAGAAAAATCAGCAAACTACATTTATACGACTGTCTGAGGGCAAATAAATCACTTGCTGCCTGGGGTGTTGAAGGACGCGTACCCTTCCTCGATAAAGAATTCATGGATGTGGCAATGCGTCTCAATCCAAAAGACAAGATGGCTGTCAATGGAAAGATGGAGAAATGGATATTGAGGAAGGCCTTCGAAGATTATCTTCCTGCCAGTGTTGCATGGCGACAGAAGGAGCAGTTCTCTGACGGTGTCGGCTATAACTGGATAGACACACTGAAGGCTCTTACAGCTAAAGAAGTTTCTGACGATCAGCTTAAAAATGCCAGGTACCGTTTCCCCATCAACCCTCCTGCCAACAAGGAAGAATACTTCTACCGGACTATTTTCAGTGAGCATTTTCCATCCGATTCGGCAGCCAAATGTGTGCCATCAGTTCCATCAGTGGCTTGCAGCACACCTGAAGCGCTCGCGTGGGATGCCTCTTTCCGCAACCTTAACGATCCTTCCGGAAGAGCAGTAAAAAGTATACATAACGATTCTTATAAATGATTCCGGTTCGACAGGCTTTTTAAGAAATAATTACTTTACCTGTTTTCTCAGTGACTCTCTGTACATCCTCCGTGGATCTCTGTGTAACTAAATGATAATAACTTTCACTTAGCTGCAAAGAGAAGACACAGAGGCCCACAAAGGCTCCGCTAATATTATTCTCCCGTGCTGAAAACATTTATTGTTTTATGAATTAATTGTCTTAATTTTAAATACAAGGATGAATATTACATTTCAATGTCGTTTAGTTAAGCCCGGGTAATAAGTTTCTTACTCCCCCATTTTACCCCCCTGCCCCCCAGGGGGGGTGTTCTTAAATCCCCCCTTGGGGGGTTGGGGGGTAAAAACACAAGAATAGTAGAGTGGTCCCTGTGGTAAAATATTCTTTTAATGTTTGGTAATAATATTCCTTAACTAAACGCCATTGTATTACATTTATTCATTCTAATTTAAAATTAGGAATGAAAAGAAAACTCTCTTTCGCAATCTGTGCCTCATATGCTGTATTATCCTGTGCGCAAGTCCCGGGAAAAGACCGGGTGCCTAACATAGTTTATATCCTTGCCGATGATCTTGGCTATGGAGATCTTGGCTGTTATGGACAACAAAGGTTTTCAACTCCCAACATCGACAGGATAGCGCGCGATGGCATGCTATTCAGGCAACACTATACCGGCTGTACAGTCAGTGCACCATCCCGTTCAAGTCTCATGACCGGCATGCACACGGGCCATACTCCGGTCAGGGGAAATAAGGAATTTAAACCGGAAGGACAATTTCCATTGCCGGCTTCTTCGTTAACAATTGCTGAAGTGCTCAAGTCTAACGGCTATACAACAGGCGCCTTTGGAAAATGGGGGCTCGGTTTCATAAATACAGAAGGTGATCCAAATGCCCAGGGATTCGATGAGTTTTTTGGTTATAACTGCCAGGGACTGGCTCATAACTATTATCCTGACCACCTTTGGCATAATCATGAAAGGATTGCTCTGATTGAAAATGACAGCAGCAAAACAGGAGCTTACAGTCCCGATCTGATTCATAAGGCAGCCATTGAGTTTATTGAAAAAAATAAAACCCGGCCATTCTTTCTTTTCTATCCTACAACAATACCCCATGCCGAACTCTTTGCAAAAGAAAAATATCTCAAAATGTTCCGGGGAAAATTTGATCCTGAGAAAAGCTTTCGCGGTACCGACGGAGGTCCTTCTTTCAGGCAGGGACCATATGGGTCCCAGCCGGAAGCTCATGCAGCCTTTGCAGCAATGGTAACTGAACTTGATGATTACGTTGGGGAGATACTTGAAAAACTTGAGGAATTGGGTCTTGAAAAGAATACTGTCGTGATTTTTGCATCCGACAATGGTCCTCATCTGGAAGGCGGTGCTGATCCGGATTATTTTAACAGCAATGGTGGGTTAAGAGGGTATAAACGCGATTTGTATGAGGGAGGAATACGAACTCCGATGCTTGTTAAATGGCCGGGGAAGGTTCGGGCTGGAACAGTAAATGATTGTATTTCTGCTTTTTGGGATATTCTTCCTACCTTTGCAGATCTCGCCGGATCCGACACCCCTGCAGGAATTGACGGGATCTCACTTTTACCTTCATTACTTGGCGGGAAACAGCGGGAACACGATTACCTGTACTGGGAATTTCACGAACAGGGAGGGAAAACTGCTATCAGGATGGGGAAATGGAAGGCTGTCAGACTGAATGTGGATGATGAGAAGAAGTCAGTGACCGAATTGTATGACCTTTCACTTGATCCGGGTGAAAAGGTAAATATTTATGAAGCAAATCGCGAAATAGCCGTAAAACTTGAAAAACTAATGATTTCGGAACATAAGAAATCTGACGAATTCCCTTTCAAATATGAAACTACTACAAAAGAAAACTAATATCCTTAAGGTCTTCTCATCTTCATGGCAGAAGAGGTTCTCCTTAATGTCAGGAGCTATGGGAATAATATCCCTGGCAAATTCCCAGACAACAGGAATACAGGAAGCCGTAAAGCCAAATATCATAATTATTTATGCTGACGATCTTGGATATGGAGATCTCAGCTGCTACGGCGCCACAAAAATTTCTACACCGAATATTGACCGGCTTGCCGGAAGGGGTCTCAGGTTTACAAATGCGCATTGCACTTCTGCAACCAGCACGCCATCGCGCTACTCCCTTCTAACAGGCGAATATGCCTGGAGGAAATCCGGAACCGGCATTGCTACCGGAGATGCCCCGGCAATAATTACTCCAGGAAGTACTACAATTGCCACGGTTCTTAAGAAGGCAGGATACACTACAGGCGTCGTAGGAAAATGGCACCTTGGATTGGGACCGGCCGGCGGGGCCGACTGGAATGGTGAAATAACATCGGGACCTCTTGATATTGGTTTTGACTATAACTTCATTATACCTGCTACAGGCGACAGGGTTCCATGCGTCTTTGTGGAGAACAGGAAGGTCGTCGGACTAGACCCGGCCGACCCGATAAGGGTAAGTTTCAGAGAACCAATTCTTACAGAACCCACCGGAAAGGATCATCCTGAACTGCTTAAGCTTCATCCGAGCCATGGACACGATATGACAATTATTAACGGCATCAGCAGGATAGGCTATATGAGCGGCGGAAAATCCGCCCTCTGGGTCGATGAAAATATAGCCGATGTCATAACAGGCAAAGCCATTTCTTTTATTGAAAAAAATAGAGACAGGCCATTTTTTCTGTACTTCGCAACCCATGACATCCATGTTCCGCGAGTCCCTGCTCCCAGATTCACCGGTAAAAGCGGAATGGGCCCGCGTGGCGATGCTATCCTGGAATTTGACTGGACGGTAGGCGAGATCGTGAAGAAAATTGATGATCTTGGTATCTCGGGAAACACAATAATAATTGTTACAAGCGATAATGGGCCCGTTGTTGACGATGGTTATCAAGATATGGCTGTTGAATTGCTTAACGGTCATACTCCTGCAGGGACTTTACGAGGTGGAAAATATAGCCTTTTTGACGGAGGAACCAGGGTAGCATTCATTGTAAGCTGGTCTGGTGGTATCCGTACCGGAACCTCTGACGCTCTTTTCAGCCAGATAGATCTTCTTGCCTCCTTCGCAACATTAACGGGACAGACACTTCAGGATTCGGATGCACCAGACAGCTTTGACCAGCTAAATACCCTGCTCGGAAAATCAAAAAAAGGCAGGCCGTGGCTTGTCGAACATTCAGGGCGGCTTTCAATAATCAAAGGGGACTGGAAATTCATTGAACCGGGAAAAGGTGCAAAAATCCTGAGTGATACAAATACTGAGACCGGAAACGATCCTGCACCACAACTTTATAATCTTAAAAACGATTTAGGAGAAAAAAATAACCTCGCAGAAAAGAACCCCGGAGTTGTAAAAGACCTGACCGGTCTCCTGCAAACAATTCGGAATAACGAAAGAACCAGGTATTAATATAATGAAAAAACTAGTTACCGCACTTGGACTTGGTTCAGCAGTTCTTGCTCAGCCGGCTTTAATTTCCGATAAAGCAGGTACTGCAAAACCAAATGTAATATTCATTCTTCTCGATGACTTTGGCTATTCTGATCTTGGATGCTACGGAAGCAAATTCTATGAAACGCCAAACATTGACAGGCTTGCCCTCCGTGGAACAAGATTCACAAATGCCTATGCTTCCTGTCCTGTTTCATCCCCGACAAGGGCTTCGGTAATGACCGGAAAATATCCGGTCAATACAGGTATTACAGACTGGATACCAGGCAGACAAGCCACACAAAGCAGTTCAAAGGATGATAAACTGATCGCACGTCCATTCAGGCAACAGCTTGAATCAGATGAGCTTACAATTGCTGAAGTAGTGAAGAAAAATGGCTACAAAACCATGATTTCAGGAAAATGGCACCTTGGTTCTGATCCGAAATACTGGCCCGAAAACCAGGGTTTTGATATAAATAAGGGAGGATACTCTGCAGGACAGCCAAACAAGAGTAATAACTCGAACGGATATTTCTCTCCTTATGGGAATCCCCGGCTTGAAGACGGACAGGATGGAGAGTATCTGACCGACAGACAGACTGATGAAGCCATTAAATTCATTGAAAACTCCGCTGACAAACCCTTTTTTGTATACCTGTCGTATTATGCAGTTCATAACCCTATGCAGGGAAAGGATGAGCTTGTCAGGAGATTTACGAGAAGGGCTGACTCTCTGGGGCTTACAGAAAAGCAAGCCTTTACCCGCGAAAAGGACTGGATTAGAAGCACAATGTCCAACAACTTTAAGGAACGGATTATTCAGAGCAATCCTGTTTATGCTGCAATGATTTACAGTGTTGATGAAAACATCGGGAAATTAATCAGGAGGCTTGAAGAGCTTGGAATTGAAGATAATACCATAATCATTTTTACTTCAGATAATGGTGGTCTCTCAACCTCCGAAGGCTCACCCACCTGTAACTTCCCTTTACGGGCAGGAAAAGGCTGGCTTTATGAGGGTGGAATAAGGGTTCCCCTGATAATAAAGATGCCATATAAAAATAATCAGCCCAGGGAGATAAATACACCGGTTTCTTCAGTTGATTTCTACCCGACTATTGCTGAGCTGACAGGTTCTAGAGACTATAATACAAAGATTGATGGAGTAAGTATTATCCCGCTGTTAAACTCAGGGGAAATAAAGGAACGTCCGCTCTACTGGCACTACCCTCACTATTCGAATCAGGGCGTTGAACCTGGAAGTGCAATAAGGTTAGGCAATTATAAACTAATTGACAATTTCGAGAGGGAAAGACAGGAGCTGTATGACTTGTCAGCTGACCTCTCAGAAACAAATGATATTTCCAGTGCAAATCCTGAAAAAACAATGGAATTATTTGCCTTACTTAATGATTGGAGAAAAAGAACCGGGGCAAAAATGATGGATCCCAATCCTGCATGGAGAAAATAAAATTCTGTCATATATCTGCCTGTAATATAGTTAATTATTATGAATCAATGTCGTTTAGTTAAGCCCGGGTAATCAGTTTCTCACTCCCATATTCTTACCCCCCTGCCCCCCAAGGGGGGATTTAAGAACACCCCCCCTGGGGGGTTGGGGGGTAAAAACACAAG
>CAIMVD010000380.1 GCA_903844815.1 uncultured Bacteroidota bacterium
GCCCTGTGCCCTGCGCCCTGCGCCCTGTGCCCCGTATCGCACCATTAAGGAATTGCTCTTCGACTTCGCTCAGAGGCCCGTGCCCTGTGCCCCGTGCCCTGTGCCCTGTGCCCTGTTCCCTGTTCCCTGTTCCCTGTTCCCTGTTCCCCGTGCCCTGTGCCCTGCGCCCTGTGCCTTATCTCCCAATCGCACAATTAAATCGTTAAACCGCGTTTGAAAATCCGTCCCAAGTACTCGGGATCAGCGTTCAATAAAAATCAGTACGCTGATTACGCATATGAAGGCAATGCTGATCAACGCCGATTAGAAATACAAATAATTTAATTTTACCGTGTTCATAACGATTTTTGGTCAGGTTATTTAATGCATTAACTTCCTGAAAAAATGAAATAAAATTGACTTTTATATTTCTGTTGTTTAATTTTACAATGATTTAGAAATAATGCATCGCTGCACTTACTAAAATCAAGTCTTAATATTCCACTGTGTAATAGTTTGCATTTACTGAACAGCAACAGACAGAAAACACACTACTTTGTGTGATAATTAGCAGGCAAATCAAGAGCCTTCTCTTTAATAATATTAAAACCATTAAGAAAGGAGGTGTCCTTTGCAGAAATATAAAATAAATTGTGCTTCAATAATTTACTGACAAGACACTTGATTATTACATCAGTTTTACCAAAAATTAAAGCTGGAATAGACCTGATTGGAAATACGATTATTCAATTAAAGTAAAAAAATGAAAAATGAAAAAAAATTCAGTTCTAATCAAATTCATTTTCTGCCTGATTGTGTGGCCGTTCATTTTTATTATGGTCAGCATATTTGGTTGTAGAAAGGAAACTAACACAGAATCAGACGTTAGTTATGAAAATCCATTTAATTTTGTTGGATATTATCATAATACAGGATTGGATTTTGTGTTGCAAACTGCAAATTTAAAAAACAACAATCTGCAGACAACTTCAGATTCAATTATCTTCATTTCAAAAAAAGTATACGATTTTTTATTAACAATAGATGACAGATCGATACTTTCTCCCTCCTTATCCAATATGAAGATTGAATCATACACCGAAAAATTAGTATCGGGATTAAATTCAAAAAGTTCATTATATGAGAGATTAAGCGATACACAACTTCACTACTTAGATAAAATAAGGGGCACATTCAGGGAAAATTCAGATTCGGATTCTACGAAAGTTTTTAAACTTGTTGCCGGGATTGAAAAAGAAGTACTAAAATCAAGATTGAACCAGGAAGAAAAAGCTCTTGTACTTGTAGCGGCAGCAGTTGGAAAATTCAGTTGGCTCTATTGGAGTGAGGATAAAATAAAGAAAAACTTCAAACAGGATGGAAAAAGCATCAACGCAGAAGACTGGTGGAAAAGGTTAAAATTAGCTGTATTGGAAGCAGATATTGATGGGGCAATAGTAGGGATGATAGCGGGTTGTATTGGAGGGGCCATTTTTGGTTCTGTCATAATGCCTGGTTTAGGCACAATTTCCTCTTGCATTGCTGAGGCAGTTAATGCTGGCTTTTATGGCGCTGTTATAGGATCTACACTTGGCGCCATAAAGTTTATCGCTGCCGATTGAACTGTAAAAATCAAAAAAATGAAAAGCAATTTTAAAAGAGGACTCATCCTGTTTTTTATTATCGGTACCTACTGGGCTGTTTTGCAGGACAAAATCGTGTCGGCTTATTTCAGAAAAGCCGGAACCATACTCGAAATACTGGCCTTCACTGTTGTCGGCGCCTTTATTTATGCATTCGTCGCCTATAAGGTGAATATGAAAAATAAGGATGATTAATAAAAGCATTCCATTAAAATCAGAACGCTGATCCCGAGTACTCGGGATCAGCGTTCCAAAAAAGATAAACTATTAATTGCACGCCCTGAAGAATGTGTTGCATAACTGTAAACGTGCATTCCAAATCTGTAATCTTCTAAATCGCAGCATTAAGGAATTGCTCTTCGACTTCGCTCAGAGACCTTCGCCCCGTGCCCTGTGCCCCGTGCCCTGTTCCCCGTGCCCTGCGCCCTGTGCCCTGTGCCCTGTGCCCCGTGCCCCGTGCCCTGAGCGTATCATATAAATAACTACTTTTGCGTTTTTGCAAAAAGTGGATATAGCCGATAATCTTACATACAGAAAGACCTTCCGCTTCTGGGGGCCGCTGGCGCTTACCTGGCTGATGATGGCTGCCGAGCAGCCCTTCCTCATCGCCTTTATCGCCCGTATGAGCGACGCGAAATTCAACCTGGCTGCCTTCGGTATTGCCGGATCATTTGCCATGATTATCGAATCTCCCGTCATCATGCTGATGAGCGCCTCAACCGCTCTTGTCTCCGGGGCCAACTCATACAGGGTCCTGAAAAAGTTCACCGATATCCTTAATGCAGTCATCACCCTGATACAACTTGTACTCATTATCCCCTTCTTTTTCACCAGGATTGTTACCGGCCTCATGGAAGTTCCTGAGGATGTTGCAGAAATAGCCCGAACGGCCCTGATAATCTTTCTTCCATGGGCGGCTTCTATCGGATACAGGAGGTTCTATCAGGGGATACTCATTCGCAATAACCTTACCCGCAGGGTGACGTACGGAACTCTGATCAGGCTGTCAATAATAGTTATCGTTGGATTGGTTTTGTATTTCGCAGGAATAAAAGGGGCTTACGCTGGCGCAGGTGCAATGTCTCTCGCAGTCCTGGGTGAGGCAATAGCTACAAGGTTAATGGTTTCTTCTACCCTTAAAAAGATCCTTCTTACCGAAGATGCTGAAAATGTTAATATTAGTATGAAATCGGTTTCGAAGTTTTATTTCCCCCTCGCACTGACTTCAATACTGTCGCTGGGAGTAAATCCCTTCGTTACGTTTTTCCTGGGCAGGAGCCGTATGTCATTGGAGTCGCTGGCAGTACTTCCGGTTGTAGGTTCTCTTATATTTATCTTCAGAAGTATCGGTTTGTCGTTTCAGGAAGTGAATATTGCCCTGATAGGGAAAGAAAAACAGAATTATTTTATTCTGAGAAATTTTGCAATCATACTGGGAATTCTGGTTACTATTCCCATAATGATTATCGCCTTCACTCCCCTGGCAGGGATTTGGTTCATAAATATCTCAGGACTGACCAAAGAACTCGCCGACCTTTCATATCTTCCTGTTAAAATTATGATCTTTCTGCCTGCACTTACGGTCTGGATCAATTTTCAGAGATCATCACTAATAATAAACGGCACCACTGCCCCGATTTCAATATCAACGGCAACAGAGCTGATTGGAATAATCGCAGTATTGCTTGTTTGTGTTGTATTCCTGAACTTTATCGGTGTGGTTGCTGCCTCAGTTGCCTTTATCGCCGGCAAGGTCATCTCGAACATCTTCCTGATTCCAAAACACAGGGATGCAGTAAGAGGATGGGGGTTAAAGCGTTGAGCGTTGAGCAAAGCATAAGTGTTTAAAAAGAGAGTAATGAGCAAAGATTCTCAACGCTTTACGCTCCACGCTCTACGCTTTATTCCTCATCCAACTCACCCAGAATGTCATACAACAGATGACTCTCAAACCCCTTTGACAACCCGTATCTCAGAAGCTTCGATTTCAGTTCGTAATTATTTTTCGCCTTAACATGCTTCCTGTGCGATGAGATAAGATCCTGAATCATTTTCAAGTACTTTTCATTATCGATTGAATCAAGTGCATTCTTAATTATTTCAGCCGGTATCCTTTTGGCCTTCAGGTGCATCGAGATCTTCAGCTTTCCCCACTTGTTACAGGCGAACTTATCCCTCACAAAAGCTGAGGCAAATCTTTGTTCGTTTATGAATTTTTCATCGATAAGTACCTTAATAATTTTAATGCTCTCGATTTCAACTGCACCCCACGATTTGGTCATTGTAAGTATTTCGCTTATGCAGTGCTCACGCCTCGAACAGGCCGCCATGGCCTTGCCCAATACTATTTTGAAGTTTTCGTTATCCGTCATTTTTCCTTCCTTTTATTATTCTCTCCCTGCCATTGAGATCGTTCACTATTTCAACTCCCGAAAATCCGAATGATTCCACAAGTTCTGTCATCGGCTTTCCCATAGCCTCATTAATTTCGAAATAGATCCTCCCGCCCGTGACAAGGATTTCTGCCGTATGTTCCATAATGGTCCGGTAGAAGAGAAGAGGATCAGAGTCATCGACAAAAAGAGCGATGTGAGGTTCAAAATCGAGCACATTCCTGTGCATGAACTGCTTTTCCGTATTCCTTATGTAGGGAGGATTACTCACAATTATATCAGCAGGAATACCAATTTCAGGAAGGCAGCTCAGAATATCATTTTCAATAAATGTTACCTCTGCCTTGTTAAGAGTTGCGTTTTCGCGGGCTAATGCAATTGCCTCAGGGGAGATATCCGTTCCTGTTACACTTGAACCGGGAAGATTTAGTGCGAGAGCAATCGAGATACATCCCGATCCTGAGCCTATATCGAGTATTTTTCCCTGAAAACCCCGGTTTTCCTTAATAATAAGATCGACCAGCTCCTCAGTCTCCTGACGGGGTATAAGGACGGACCCGTTAACTCTTATAATACAATCATAAAAAAATGTTTCACCGATAATATACTGAATCGGTTTTCCGGTTTTAAGCTCTTCGCAGATAATCACTACCTGTTCAACCTGAACTGCTGTCAGATAATTACTGATTCCATAGATCTGATGGAGGTTTGACAACCCAGTCACATTTCCTGCGATTATGCCTGCCATGGCTTCTATCTCGGTTTCAGGATACAAATTTGCAAGTTCCTCTGCCAGATAAAGTCTTATATCTTTTATTGTTTGTATATTAACACCCATATGTCAAATTTACTGTTTTTGGTGAAATGTCTGCAGAAGATGATATAAAATTCATGAGGCGGTGTGTTGAGCTGGCTGAGAAGGCAGCCGGACTTACCTATCCCAATCCGATGGTTGGTTCGGTTGTGGTTCACAAGGGAATGATAGTGGGAGAGGGTTACCATCTGAAGGCCGGAGCTCCACACGCCGAAGTCAATGCCATCAACTCGGTTGTTGACAGGGAACTTCTGAGTTCGTCGACCCTATATGTAAACCTTGAACCATGTTCCCACTTTGGAAAAACTCCCCCCTGTGCCGACTTTATAATCAGTAACTCGATTCCACGGGTTGTAGTTGGGGCCCTTGATTCGAACGAAAAGGTATCAGGGAAAGGTATTGCAAGGCTTAGGGAGGCTGGATGCGAGGTGATTACAGGTGTTGCTGAGGCTGAATGCCGGCAGCTGAACAGGCGCTTCTTTACCTTTCACGAAAAAAAGAGACCTTATATTATTCTGAAATGGGCTCAGAGTGCCGACGGTTTTCTTGATCTTGAGAGGAAAGCCGGCCAGACTGCAGGGCCTAACTGGATCACAGGCAAGGCAGAGCGAATACTTGTTCATCGCTGGCGATCGGTGGAGCAGTCGATACTTGTAGGAGGCAGCACCTTCCGGATTGATCATCCGCTGTTAAACGTCAGGGACTGGTCCGGACCCTCTCCCTTACGACTCATTCTCAGCAGTTCGGGCTCCGTCAGCATGCCCGACAAATTCAGGGAGACAAAGGGAGCAACAATTATTTTTACTCATAATGCACAGGCAGAATTTGATGATGCCGAAAAGGCAGTGCTCGAGGAGAATGCCGTTTCTTCTCTTCAGGTTGCTGAATATCTGTACAATAAAGGTATACAGTCGCTTCTGATTGAGGGAGGGGCAAAAATCCTGAAACATTTCATCTCAACCGGTCTCTGGGATGAAGCAAGGGTGTTTACAGGAGAAAAATGTTTTGGAGGTGGATTAAGAGCGCCTGAAATATCGGGAGATTTTTCCGAAAGCACATCTTTCAGACGAAGCAGGCTTGTTACATATTTCAGAACTAAATAATAGTGAATCGCAGGAGATTGGAATTGGAATAAATATTATATTTTTGAGCGGGTATTCCAGGTAAAAATTTTAGCTCTGCAGATATGAAGAAGAAAGTTGTTTTTCTGAGTGTCCTTGTGGCATTTATCACTATGGCTGCTTCCGGACAGAATGCAAAGAAGTTTTATAAGGCAGGAAATGAGTTTTTTGAGTTGCAGAAGTATGAAGATGCTGTTACTCAGTATACCAGTGCTATAGAACTTGATCCGCTGAACGGGGAAATATATTATGGCCGGGGCCTTTCATATCAGAGGCTCAAAAAATATGAGGAGTCAGGTGCTGATTTTGAAAAGGCAATACTCTTTTTACGAAAGAACATTGATGCACTGGTAAGCCTGGCTGAAGTTAACAACTCAACGGGCAAATATCAAAATGCTCTGACCCTGCTCAACCGGGCCACCGGTATTGAACGCAGACATGCCACCATCTATCCCGAAAAGGTGAAATCACTCATTGGCCTGAAGAAGTTTGATGTAGCACTTGGGGCTTCAGATACGGCCCTTTCTCTTCACAACGCACCAATGGACTACTACTATAGGGGTCTCGTATATAAAAACCTTAACAATGTTGTATTTGCCAGGAAAGAGTTTGAGAGGTCAATTATCAGGGACAGAGGCATTACCGAACCCAGGCTTGCCCTGGCGGAGCTGGTTCTGGCTACCGAGCCTCTGGTGGCAATGGGCCAATGCAACGAAGTGCTCATGTACAATGACAAATGTATCGATGCATACCTGTTGAGAAGCAATGTTTATAAAAAGCAACTCGATTACCCCAATGCTATAAATGATATTTCGAAAATTATACTTATTGATCCTTCTAACCCCGTCTATTATCTTTACAGGGGTAACTGTTACCAGGAGTTCAGTCAGCATTCCAATGCGATTAACGACTATTCGAAGTACATTTCTCTCAGGCCTGATGATCCCGATGCCTTTTTTGCACGTGCAAAATCGTACGAGGAGATAATGAACTTCGACAAGGCAATGGAAGATTATACCAAAATAACCGTTCTGTCGGAGTTCGACGGTAAGGCACAAAAGATGCTGAAGGAATCACAAACCAGGCTATACGAGCTGAACCGCGAAAAAAATGCGCCTGAAATATCCCTGATAAGTCCGGTGCCTGTTGATAAATCCATCGAGATCAGAGGCGACAAATCGGCCTTTCTGATTACCGGTAAGATAAAGGATAAGAGTAAAATAAAATTAATGCTCATCAATAATGATCCGATAAACCCTGTTGCAAAAAATGGAGAGTACGAATTTTTATCGAATGTCAGTGTGGAAGGTTTGGACAAAATAACAATTACCGCCCGCGATGATTATGATAATGAAACGGTTGTCACATATCCAATTGTACGCACCGAAATTAATCCGCCGGCGATTGCCATTGTAGCTCCTTATTCTTCGGAGGACGGGCAGGTATTTCTCGACACTCCGATGCCGAATATTGCAATTCAGGGAAAAATCACAGATGAAAGCCTGATAAAATCTATAACCGTAGGCAACAGGACTGCAAGTTACGCACCCAATGAATTGAATCCGGGTTTTTCGGCCACGCTTGATATTTCGAATATCAACAAGTTCACGGTAGTGGTAGAAGACATTTATGGTAACAGAAAAGAAAGCGAATACATTCTGAACCGGGAGGGAGCAGGAATAGCTGCCAATAATCCGATGGGACGCACCTGGGTTGTATTTGTCGAAAACTCAAGCTATGAAACCTTTGCCAGTCTCGACGGCCCGACAAAGGATGTGGGCACAATCCAGAGAGCTTTAGCCAACTACCAGATAAATAACATTATCCATAAAAAGGATATGACCAAAATAGAGATGGAGAAATTTTTTAACATTGAGCTTCGCGATATGTTGAAGACGAATCAGGTTAAATCACTTTTGGTCTGGTATGCAGGACATGGTAAACTGATTAATGATATAGGTTACTGGATACCTGTTGATGCAAAGAGGGATGATGAGTTTACCTATTATAATATAAATTCTTTGAAAGCCGGATTGCAGGGCTACACAGATGTTGTTGTACATACTCTGGTAGTAACTGATGCCTGCGAATCGGGGCCGGGCTTTTACTCTGCAATGAGGGCTGCAGGCGAAGAACCTGCATGCGATAATTCTCTTGTTTCAGGAGCAAAATCAGCCCAGGTATTTTCATCGGCGAACCGTGAACTGGCGGCTGACAACTCGAAATTCACAGCCACATTTGCCAACACTCTTTTGAGTAACAGAAATGCCTGTATACCTATCGAAACAATTGTTAACAGGGTTACGGAGGCAGTTACAGACCCAAACGGAGGGCAGAAGCCAAAATTCGGGAAGATTCAGGGATTGGATGATATGAACGGGACGTTTTTCTTTATATCAAAATAGAAGGTAAATGCC
>CAIMVD010000381.1 GCA_903844815.1 uncultured Bacteroidota bacterium
GTCCCAATCTTTCTGATTTTATTTGTCGGGTTGAACTATAGTTATCCAATGTCGGTAAGTTAAGCCCGGGTAATCAGTTTCTTACTCCTACATTTTACCCCCCTGCCCCCCCATGGGGGGTGTTCTTAAATCCCCCCTTGGGGGGTTGGGGGGTAAAAACACAAGAATAGCAGAGTGGTCCCTGTGGTAAAATATTCTTTTCATGTTTGGTAATAATATTCCTTAACTAAACGCCATTGTATAGTTATCCTACAATACAATTAGTTGGATAAAAGGTTAATATTTAATATCATATTGAGCTATCTTTGTTAATAGTTCATTAGTTGTCAGTAGCGGAGTTTTCTTCATAATTATATAATGCCCGACATGAAAACATTTTTAAGAATATCCGGATTAGTCATACTTTTGTTTGCAGGAGGATTTCTATTATGGATATTTACAAACCTGAAGGACAGAAATCCGGGATACAAAGCTGACCTCAGCATTCTAAACCAGGAGAATCATGAATTAAAAGCGGGATTTGCAGCGATAGCTATTACGCCTGAAGTACCTGACAGATGGACCGATGCAAATAATGATGCTGAATTTAACCCGAAGGATGGTGATACCTTTACCGACCTGAACGGGAACGGGAAATTCGATCCGGTATGGATTGCCGGTTTCAGCAATGCCAGGGCTGCCAACGGGATTCACGATGATCTGTGGGCCAGAACAATGGTGATCGATGACGGAAAAACACGAATAGCTATTGTAGCTCTTGATGCTATAGGATTTATGAATGCCGATGTGGTTGATGTCAGAAATCTTATTCCCGCTTCAACCGGTATCACCTACACAATAATAACATCCACTCATACCCATGAAGGACCTGATCTTATTGGACTCTGGGGAAAGACATCATTTAAAAGCGGAATTGACGCAAAATATATGCAATTTGTTAAAAACCAAATCGTAAAATCGGTTGAAACAGCCGTTGCAGCCATGAGGCCTGCAACACTTTCGGTATCGGAAGACCTTACAGGAGCACAATTCCTTGTAAAGGATACGCGCGAACCCATAATCTTCGATACAGGACTCAGGATCATCAGGGCTATCGACAATGAAAAAGGCACGACACTTGGTTCACTGATTGCATGGGCCGATCATCCTGAAACTCTATGGAGCAGGAACCTTCTTCTTTCCTCCGATTTTCCCAATTATGTCCGTGAAGGAGTCGAGAAAGGCGTCTTTAATGGCGACAGTCTGGCAAAACCCGGAATTGGCGGAATAACACTTTATATTAGCGGGGCTCTTGGCGGATTAATGACAACCCATCCCAGTCTTTCCGTAAAGGATCCATTCACAGGTATTGAATACGATGAACCTTCTTTTAAAAAGGCAGAAGCCCATGGTAAACAAGTGGCTCTTCTGGTTCTGAATTCTCTTGAAAAACCGTCTGAGGTGATCTCATCTGCCTCGATCTCACTTGTTGTAAGGACATTCAGGATGCCTATTGCAAACAAAATGTTCCGGCTTGCAACAGCAACAGGGGTACTCGATCGCGGCACCACAGGCTGGATGAAGATGCGCACAGAGATTTCGGTTTTCAATATCGGCCCGATCTCGTTTGCTACAATACCCGGCGAAGCTTATCCCGAAATATTGAATGGCCCTATAGAATCACCTGAAGGCAATGATTTTAAAATAGCTCCGGTTGAAGTTCCTGTAGTCAGGGATATGATGAAGGGTAAGTATAAATTTGTATTTTGTCTTGCAAATGATGAAATCGGGTACATTCTTCCTAAGAGCCAGTGGGATGAATATGAGCCTTTTACTTACGGAAGGAAGGATTCGCCTTACGGTGAGGAGAATTCCCTGGGCCCTGAAACAGCTTCAATACTTCATATTAACCTTAAAGAGATACTCGGCGAATTAAACGGAAATAAATAACAACATGTAAAAGACAAATACTCATGAAAATACAAAAGATCCTTAAACGCACCCTATTCGTATTTCTTGCGATCAGTGCCGTATCAATTCTGCTCATGATTACTCCCCGTCTCCTGTCGGTTATTAATCCGGGAAAGCCCCCAGTGGGGTATCATCTTTTAGCTCTTGATTACCTGGCACTAAAGGCAGGCCTCGAAGACACAATAACCAAACATCCTACTGTTCCTCCGGATATTAATGAATTCAAAAACATTGAATACAAGAATGTTAACGGAAAATCGCTTCAGCTGGATATTTACCGGCCGAATAACCTTTATTTTCCGGCTCCTCTTCTGGTATTCATTCACGGAGGAGGATGGAGCGGAGGCCAAAGATCTGACTACCTCGTTTACCTGCTCGCTTTTGCAAAAAAAGGGTATGTAACGGCCACTGTGTCATACCGTTTACTTAATGATGGTCCATATCCGGCATGTGTCGAAGATATTACTGATGCTGCTCAGTGGTTTTACAAAAACGGAGGAATGTTTGGCTACGATCCTGACCGTATAGCATTTATCGGAGGATCTGCAGGCTCTCATCTTGCAATGCTGGCGGGTTACGGATGGAAGAAATCACCTGCCGGGGCCGACAGTTCAGGAATTGAAGAAAATGGCCACAGAATAAAAGCAGTTGTAGAGATTTACGGGCCCACTGACCTCACAACAGAATATGCACGTAACCATTCACTTGTTACCTCGTTCCTGGCTAATAACTATGATGAAGCTCCTGAAATCTTTAAAGAAGCCTCACCTGTTACCTACCTTGACAGGAATGATCCTCCCACACTGATTCTTCATGGCACTTCAGATAATCTGGTGCCTGTCAGCCAGGCATTATTGCTTAAACACCGGCTCGACAGTCTGGGCGTCCCGGCTGTTCTTTACACTCTCCCGTTATGGCCGCATGCCATGGACGTTGTTAAACGGGTAAATGAATATTCACAGATTAAAATGGAAGAGTTTTTTAATAAATACCTTAAATAATCAGATTTGAGTAACTGTGTTCTAAATTAAACCATTCACAAATCCAATTCCCACGAAAAAGCATCGAAAATTACATGGGCATAATCTGATGTTTCTATATAGAAATTTTATTCCGACCGGCTACTTAAATTCTTTCTCTGAAGTTCCATCAGCGGACGGTAACCTATCAGAATAATCTTCTCATCCTTTATCAGTTTTTTCATATCAGGGTCGCTGGTAAATACCTCTGCCTCCTGGATTCGCACCTTCCAGCTGTTGGTAATGGCCTTCAGTTCTTCACTTTCCCTGGAGGCATGCATAAACAGTTCTGTCACTCCCGGTTTTAGGTTTTTAATGATATTCATCCAGAATAACCTGACATCTTTGTAGTTCTCAAGCTCATCATAGACAAAATAATCGGTAAAGACGAGGCCTTTCCCGGCCATCTCTTTGCGTATATCAGGAAATCCGAATCGTTCCATTGTAGATTGCTGAGCCATCCTGAGAGGAAGGTTGAACTCAAGCGCAAGCTGTTCATATACTTTCAGGTATCTGGGGTCATACTGAAGTGTGCCCATATGCGAATCGAGATGGGTAGGCTTGATCCCGGCATTAAGAGCTTTATTAATTTGTGCTCTTCCTTCGATTAATGCTTCCTCCGGACTTGAAGCTGCATAAACCTCCTCAATGCTGTGATGAAGGTAACCATCCTTGTCGATGAGTCCTTTTACAAGTTCATGTGGTGCAACCGGTGCCCAGCGGTAAAATTTCCACTCTGCAGTATGGTCCAGATGAATTCCAAAGTCCCTTTCAGGATGCAACCTGTAGTATTCGGCAATCTCGCCGAACCAGGGACAGGGGGTCATTATAGTCCCGGATGTTATTATCCCGTTCTCCATTCCGTCGATAACTGCAAGGTTTGCCGAATGGCACATCCCGGCATCGTCGCAATTAATAATCAGAAGACGGTCGGTAGATTTATACCCGAGTTTTTCGGCAAGGGTCTGCGAAAAACCATGATTGCATATTGCCTGGAATATCAGTGCCAGTAAAAAATGATTGATTTTCATTGTAAAAGTATTGTTTAAGCACCTTAACCTATTATAAGTCTGAGATTTTCAACAGATTGTTCGATCTTTTTCCGTTCAGCGCTATTATGCCTGCGTATGGGAAACGCCACATAATCATTGCAAATGTCCATTACTGAAAGTGCGCACTTTATTCCCTTGATTATCTTTGAATTATTCTTGCCAATATTATAGATTGAATCGTTGATCAGCATCACCACTTCACGAAGCCTTGCAATCTCATCGAGATCCCTGTTTACTGAAGCATTGTAGAAATCAACGAAGAGCCGCGGGAACAGATTTGCCCCGCCTGCAACGGCACCGTGACCACCCTGAAGGATGGTCTCAGGGATAAACAACTCTGTTCCGGTAATTATTGAAAAGTCAGTACTTCCCCTGAACTCATTTATCAATGAAAAAAGGTACGACATATCGCCTGAGCTATCTTTAATCCCTATTGCACCGAGTTCTTTTGCCTTGCGTATTGTGTCGAGCGACATATGCATCTTAGTGCAACTTGGCATATCGTACATAAGGAAAGGCAATGGAAGCCGCGGAGCAAGGTTTTCGAGGTAGTCTCTCATCTCCTCCTGCGTAATGGGCAAATAATACGGGGGCGCAATAACGACACCATCGAGGCCAAGGCTTGCAGAGTACTCGGCAAGTTCAAGAGAACCTGTAAAAGACGTGTCAGTAATCCCGACAAGGACAGGAATCCTGTTTCTTACAAGTTCACTCGTTTCTTTCAGAAGTTCTTTCCTGAGACTGAGGCTAAGACTTGTGGCCTCTCCTGTAGTTCCCAGCATAAAAAGACCATGAACCCCTCCCTCTATTAAGTATTCAATAAGCTTTTCAAGTCCGGGATGATCGAGAGTATTCAGGTCAGCCAGAGGCGTAACTACAGGAGGTATAATTCCTCTTAATGGTAAATCCATGATTTGTATAGTATATATCAGGTTCGATAAGTCTTTGATTAAAACTTTCCGCTTTCAGAGGGTTAATTACATCCTCATTGTAAAGTAACACCAACAATTTTTTAATTTCTTCCGGAATATTGTTCTTTTTACATTGAATTTTAACTTGCATTTTTAAATAATTACATATTTTTAACTTTTTAGGTTAATATAAATTTGCAATGGAAATTGTTTACGAAAGAATATTTGTTTCCCATGACCATTCATTCATTACCCGCAGACTGCAGATGGACTCCAACCTCCATAAGGTTCACTCTCATAAAAATTTCGAGTTAAATTTTATAACTGCCGGTTCAGGTAAACGAATTGTAGGAAACAGCATAATGCCATATGCCGAAGGAGACCTAGTTTTAATGGGACCCGACATCCCTCATTGCTGGGATCCTATGGGAACAGGAAATGATACTCTGCCTGAATGCATCGTAACGCATTTCTATGAGAATCTTATCAGCTCTGCCTTCTTCAATATTCCTGAACTGGAAGATGTTGAAAATCTCCTGAAACACTCAGATTGTGGAATCTGGTTCAGGGGAAAGAAAACGGAAAAAGTAGGTATTTCGCTCCGTAAGATGGTTAACATGAAGGGGCTGGAACTTTATATAGAACTTCTAAAGGTTTTTAGCCTTCTTCTTGAAATAACTGACAGAGAAGTATTGGCCCTTCCCGACTCGAAACCTGTATTTCAGGACAAGAATCAAAGCCAGCTGAATAAGATATATGAGTATGTATTCAAAAATATACATTCGGGGATACTGCTCAGGGATGCTGCGGATCTAGTATATATGGAACCGGGGTCGTTCTGCAGATATTTCAAGAAGAAGACAAACCAGACATTTATGAATTATGTAAAGAATGTCCGTATAGGAATAGCTGCAAAACTTCTGGCCGAAACTGATAAGCAAATTGCACATATTTGTTACGAATGCGGGTATAAGAATCTGGCTAACTTCAACCTTTATTTCAAGGGAATAATGAAAAAGACACCTTCGGAATACAGGAAGGATTTCAGGTAGGTTGCCTTACGGAGAATAAATTGGCAGTATCCTGTTAATCCTCAAAAAGACAGTTCTGGAATTCTGCAAAAGCGATAGCAAATCGCCGGGCGGCTCTCAAAGTCTTATTCCCATAACTGTAATGTCATCGGTCTGTTCATTGTTTTTCATCCAGTCGGAGAGCTTGTTTTCCAAAAATTCTTTTTGCTTTTCAACGGGCAGATTACTGACTTCAAAAAGAGTTGTATAAAAAGCTGTTTTCAGGAATTTTCTGTCAAATTCCCCCCCAAACTGATCCTTATAACCGTCGGTAAAAAGGTATATTATATCACCTTCGTTATATTTCTGTTCATTCATAGTGAACTCCTCGTACTTTTCAGAGGCGCTTACACTCATCCGGTCAGCCTTCAGAACGGAGATCTGGCCACCGGTCACAAAAACAAGATCGTTCATTGCTCCTGTATACTGGAAAGTTTTGTTAAGGGGATCAACGATACATAATGTAATATCCATGCCGTCCCTTGTGGTGATATCTGACCTATCCTGCTGAAGCAAATGAACAACCAGTTCCCTGAGCTGCATTACAATTTTATCCGAATTTATAATACCATGTCTATCAACAATTTCATTTAAAAGACTAATTCCAAGAAGGCTCATGAAAGCTCCTGGCACACCATGCCCGGTACAGTCTGCAACCGCAATGACGATCTTTCCTTCTCTTTCCGTTATCCAGTAGAAGTCACCGCTCACGATATCCCTTGGCTTGCTCAGGATAAAACAATCAGGTAACAGTTTGCTTATCAAACCATCGGAGGGAAGAACAGCATGCTGAATATTACTGGCGTAGTTAATACTCGAAGTAATACTATTATTCTTCCTTTCGATAAGATCCCTCTGATGTTCAATCTCTTCTTTCTGGGCCTGTATTTCCCTGGTACGCTCCAGAACTTTTTCCTCAAGAATTCTTTTCTCTCCTAACAGCCAGTTCAAACGCCATCTTACATAGGTCCATACAACCAAGGCTATTATTACAACGCATAATGGATAAAACCACCATTTCTTCCAAAGCGGCCTTTCTATTATTACACTAATTATCAAAGGATTATCAGAAACAGAGCCATCCCCTCCATAGGCTTTAAGCATAAACAAATAGTTTCCGTCAGTAAGCCGGTTGTATGTTACTGAAGTATTTTTTGTTACATCGCTCCACTGATCATAGTTTTCAAGTTTGTACTGATAACTTACCAGAGAAGGGTCGCGGAGGCTTATTCCGATAAAATCAAATCTTATCTTATAACTTCCAGGGGATAGTTGTATCCTGTTCTTGTCAAGTTCTTCTTCCTGTCCATTTATCCAAACCGAGGTAATATTTACAGCAGGGGGAACTGTGAATGATGTCTCTCCCGATGGATCATAACAGATCAAACCTATATCGGAACCAAACCACATCATGTTGCTTTCGTCAGTAACGACAGCATTCGGATTCAACCTGTATTCTACCGGAAGATCATCAGAATACTGAACCGGATTTACCATAAAATCTGAAGTACCAATCCTGCTCAATGCATTTTTATGGCCTACCCATACGTCTTTACCGGTACCTGCAATGGAATAACAATAGTCGGAATACAATCCCTCCCTTGTGGTAAGCGAAAGGGCCGAATCTGAGTCAATAATATATACGCCATTCCCTTTGGAACCTACCCAGATCCTTGAAAAGCTGTCTTCTGAAACAGGTCCGAGGGTCATAGTCCCAGGGACTGAGCTTAGAGTCATCCTTGTTAATTTCCTTCGCTTTATATAAGAAATAATACTGCTGTGAGTAGTTATCCAGAGCATTCCTTCCCTGTCGGTGAACAAACAGTTAACCCAGTTATGCGGTAACCCTCCCTTACTTACTGAGTACCAGCTGATCTCTTTTAATACAGGATCAATACTGAACAGCCCCTTCTTCGTCCCCGCCCAAACAAGTTGATCCTGTGCTGCAAGAGCAGTTATCGAATTTTCAAGTCTCCCCTCTCCTACAGGATAACTGACTATTTTTCCGGTGCCTGTATCAAGCCAGAATAATCCGTTCTTATCAGTTCCGATCCATATTCTCTCATTTCCTGCTTTTAAAACAGCAGTTACCGTGTCCTCGGGTAATCCCGATGCCTTGCCATAGAACTTAATGACCTTGCCTGTGTTCCTGTCAGTATTCAGAAGTCCTTTCCCAGTGCCAAGCCATAAGCTTTTACCGTCGGGGAATATCGAAAAAATATTGTTGCCGTAAGCAGTTTTGTCATAAGTTGAAAGAGAAAAAAGCCTGCGAGTAATCTGTGTTATCCCCTCTCCATAATTACCACTCCATATATTTCCCTCATTGTCTTCATAAATAACTTTTACATTGTCAGTTATAAAGCCGGAAGAGGTATTGTAAGCAGTCATATTCTCCTCTCCGTCAGGATTACGAAAAAGCTTAATAAGGCCCTGCCCGAATGAACCCAGCCAGAGATCCCCATGACTGTCCTCACATAATGACTGAATAGATCCTAAGTCAGACTTCAGACTTGTAAATATTTTTTCTGTATTTACTTCATTGCCCTTAACAGTAAGGCTAAATATTCCGTTGTCAGCGGTTGCAACATAGAAACCGGTTCCTCTCTTTATCCTTTTAATTGCAGAAACACTCATTCCCTTAAAATCACTGACAGGAGTAATTTCGGCTTTTTCAGGAATGTCTCCCGTTTTGCAGAATAAAAGACCTGTTCCCGTACCTACCAGAAACTCATTATTACCAATACATTCAAAGCAGTTAATGCCGGCATTTTCCAATGGTAATCCTGCAACCGGGATAATTCTGTCCCTGTCAATCATGAAGATCCCGTCATTCATGGTTGCCAGGTAAATGTGGCCTTCAGGACTTTTCGCCATATAGGATACAGAAGTCAGTTTCTTTTCACCATATCGCACAGGCCTGAACTTTTTCCCGTCAAAAAAAGAGATCTCCCCATTCCTGTGACCAAACCAAATAAGATTATCATCGCATACGGAAGCTGTAATAAAATTTTCAGCCAGAGAGTCTGAAACATTAAATGATTCAATTAAGAAGCCGTTGTATTTAGATAATCCTTCACCCGTTCCAATCCAGAGATAGCCATGAGCATCCTGAATTACGGAATAGACATAAGGCTCTGCCAGTCCATCAGAGGAATTGAGGGTCCGGAAATTGTATTCCTGTGAATCAGCAGGTTGCGATAGCAGTGACAAAAGAAAAACAAGGAATACAATGCATTTGCTGACTGTCATTTCATGCCTATTTTAGGAGTGTAAACAGGGATTCCTCCGATTGGAATAACATAAAATGGCAATGAGATACCATACTGGTTAAGCACGGTAACTACGACATTGTTTTTCTTAATCTGTTTCTTCTGATCTTTAATGAATTGTATTTCGAGCGAGGTGTTCTTTTCTTCTTCTGTAATACGAAAAATCTCTCTGATCCATTTATCTTCACCAGACGCACTGCATATTACACCACTTTTGGCAACTGAAAAAATCCGGATAGACCCGTCATTGTCCCAGTCGAAATTTCTGACTTCTACAGAAATTGTCTTATCATCAGCAAATGGATAAATCTGACAGACCTGTTTGGGATCGTCGGGAAGCCTGAAATGATATTTATAGGTAAAGAGATTGCCGCCCTCGACAGCTTTATTATCTGACGGACTTGTACTCAGAAAGTACTTGTAGATATTGCCATCATCACCGGAAATTCCTTGTGCAATGATTTTAAACACATGCCCTCCGAGTTTCTCTGAATATTCTCCTTCGGATGGATTCATAGGCCCAAAGCTATACCATTGCTTATCATATTTAGGATCGTTGCCGAATGATTTTGATGATAACAGATATCCGCTTTTGAAGTTTCCGCGGGGACGTATACTCTGAGAGGCCGTATCGGACCAGCACTTATCACCACCATAAACAGAGAAGGAGACAACCGAATTAAAATCTCCGTTCCCCTCATCCAGAGCTCCCCCTGTATCCGGATCATAAACACGCAAATATACTGGGCTCTTCTGCGAGAATGGCACAACCCAGAAAAAGACCTGAAGAAAATCATCATCCCCCCAGGATGTAGCTGAATTTCCTCCAAAAGTCGACAAATATGGTATATTCTCATCCAATCCAGGTGCCGATTGTGAAAAGACGTCACAAACGCTGGTAAGTATAAGTAAATTTAATATGATAATTTTTTTCAATACTGGCATTTTCTATTTTTTCATGAATATAAATTCCACAAATCCTTCCTTATCATCATGATTATCGAGAGCAGGTTCAACAAACGAGAATGTCCGGGAATCAGAACCAGTTAATCCAACCTGATTGTCGCTGACTTTCAGGCCTCTCAACCTGAATCCCAATTCTCCGGCCAGTCCCCCCGAAAGGCTTATCCCGTCTGCTTCCGCATCAGGATCAGTAGAATGGACAATAATTTCAAGCCTGATACTACTGTCATTGTTCAAAATACCTGCAACCACAGGAAGTATGTATTCAGAAGATCGGGTTAAACCATCTCTTTTAAAAACAAGTGTTCGACCGTTAATTTCTGCGAGTTTATCTTTAAGCATATTTTTCTGATTACCTGACAGATCCTTCATAAGGAACACATAAGATTTCAGGATTATTTCTCCATTTATCTGAGGAACTGTTTCCTGATTTAAACCCTTATCCTCCTTTCCTTTGACCTGCTCAGCATCCCCGGATGATCCGTAAATTCTGATTTTCCGCATTACGCATCGCCGGGCTGAATTACCAAGCGAGTCCTCCTCTCCTGTTAGTCCCAGCCTTATTGTATACTCTCCCTCCTTAGGGAACGACATTGTCATCTTTTCTCCCCCGGGGATGAACCCCTTTCCGAAATCCCAGAATACGCCTGAGATCCTGAAATCCTTCAGACCCGTAACAATTCCGTTATAATTAAACTGCTTTCGCGCAAAACCAGCATTGGGAGCCAAAATGTAGGGCTGGTCTTTCTCTTCAAGGTTCAGGTCATATTTCACCCTGTCGGAGATTGTATCTCTTGTCAACTTATCAAAAATACTTAAGCTTACAGTGTATTTTCCGGGGCCGGGAAAACAATGATTCACTTCCTCTCCGTTTTTTACTATTCCATTTCCGAAATCCCAGCTATAGGTCAGCTGAACAGTATCAGAAAGTCTGTGACGTTCATCAAAAAAGGTAAAACAATATTTATTCTCCAACAGAGTGTCACAAACCGTAAATTCCTCCGGAGCAACGCTAAAGCTGAAAATGTCATCCGTTTTCAGCCTGTTTGATGAAAAGTAACCTCTTGAAAATGATGAATCTGCAACAATTCCAAAATCATCGAAGGGTGAATTTAATGCCGAATCGAGGTGCACAGGGTTTATCCATTGACCATTCAATTCAAGTGAATAGTAGATATCCTTACCGCCAAAACCATCATGCCCGTCTGATGAAAAATATAACTTACCAAAGACTGCTGCAAAAGGGAATGATTCATTTTTGGGTGTATTCAAAACCGGTCCCAGGTTTACAGGCGGCGACCAGCCTGTATCGAGTGAATCACAATAATAGAGATCCATTCCGCCAAATCCTCCTGGCATATCCGAGGAAAAATAGATCCTTTTCCCATCGCTTGAAATTGAAGGTGTACAGAATGTATAAGAGGGATCGTTCCGGGAAAATGGTTTAACACCCGACCAGATTCCGTTGACCTTCTCAGCCGAAAATATTCCAAGCTTATTTGTTGTATCTGAGATGTTTCTAAGGCCGTTAACTACGAGATTATTTCTGTTAAAATACATTATGTTCCCTGACGGATTGAAAGTAGCAGGTCCGGCATTCAGACCCGTTTTTAACTCCTTTGAAAAAAGAAATGGCTGGCTCCAGCTGTTTTTCCCCCTTGCTGCCGTATAGAACATATTGAAGAGCCTGCTTTCATCACCCTTAAAAACAATCAATGAATTGTCTCTCTGATTAGAACAGAATACGATCCCGTCTTTATAAAATACCGGAGAAAATTCGTCATCAATACCGGAGCTGAATGAGACTCTCTTAACAACAAAGGTTTCTCTCTGTGAAAGCAATTCAGCCTTTCCAAGAATAAGTATTGCAACTATCAATAAACAACTGTACCTGTTCATCTTTACTAATCTAAAATTGGCGGGGACTCATTACCTTTCTTGAAAAACTGAAAACATAGTTGAAAATAATCTCATGTGACCCCTTAAGATACTGATTAACACTGCTCATGCCATATCCATAGGTATATGCAACCATTAGTTGTTTAGAGATGTTGCACTGAAACATCCCAAGAAGTGTATTACTGTTTCTGTAACCCATTCCGAATCTTATCCTGTCCCTGAAAATCAACTGAGCATCAATATCTGCCTGAGGAGTATGCCCTTGCTGGTATTTTATCAAAACTGAAGGAAGAAATTGAATATTATCTGAGATATTAAAATAATATCCTCCTTCAAGAAAGTAAGTGTATTGAGAAAAATCATTTCTTATATTATACTTACCCGTAGAATAATTGAACTCATGTCCGAGAAACATAGGTATTGAAAGACCAATAAAGTACTTTCCGGAGTAATAGTAAGCACCCAAACTGAAATCGGGTAGGGTTGCAGAAACAGGATATTCAGTCAGCAGCTGATCATCAGAATCAGAGGCCTTAAGCTCATTCCAGGCTACTTTCAGTACAGTTGCGCTAAATCCCAATCCAAGAGCAAGCATCCCTTTTCCTGCTTCAATTCTATAGGAATAATTTCCTGTAAGGCTATTTTCACTGTTTATTCCATAGCTGCTGCTGCTAAAATTCAGGCCAAGACCAATCCTGTTGTTTCTAAGCGGAGCATGTACTGATATATTGCTGTTTTTTGGCGCTCCATCGAATCCGGCCATCTGATCCCTGTACATAAGTGTAATACTGAGTGCATCGTGACAGCCGGCAAAAGCAGGATTTATCGCCAGTGTATTATTCAAATACTGGTCAGAAAGCGGGAACATTTGTCCGATAAGCTGAAGCGGAAATAACACAGTTAATATGGTCAAAATAAGCCTGCTCATTTATCTTTTTATTAATACCGTTCCCTTTTTTACAAGACCGCTTTCAAATTTCAAAATATACATATAAGTATCAGCCGGCAGCTCGGAACCTTTTCCGCTATGACCGTCCCAGTCATTCTGGTAATCATTGTTTGAATATTCCGCGACACCCCACCTGTTAAATATAATCAGTTCGGTGCGGCCATTCAGGGACCAAACTGTGAAGAAATCATTTTTCCCATCACCGTTGGGGGTAATTACTGAAGGAATAAACAGTTCCAGGACATTAATTTTGACTTCTTCGAAAGTCTCACAATTGCCAAGCACGACTTTCCACCTGAAAATATTTTCACCCACCTCCAAACCAGAGACAGTGGTTGTTGGTGAATGTATATCAGATATCAGGCCAGATCCTGATACGAGTGACCATTCTCCAGTCTCGTTTAAAGCTAATCTGGCATGCATTTGCGTTTCAAAAACATCTCTGAGCAGCTGATCCGGACCGGGTGATGAAACAGGCATGTCAAAAAAATGTACTGTCTGGAATACAGTTTTTGCGCACAGGCCGGAGTAAGTGTAGCTAATCATAATATCCCCGGGGCCTGTCGCTGAGAGAACATTCCCTGAAATAATTCCTGGTCCTGAAGATACGGCGAAAGACCCTCCTTCAGGGTAACCGGTCAGGCGCTTTGTATCATTCAAACACAAGGAGTTGCTACTGCTTGTAATAGTTACAGGAGGCAACTGATTTACGGTAACAATTACAGGTTTAATATTATAACAGCCTGAGATTGCGGTACCCTTGATATAATATGTGCCTGATACGGCTGCTTCTGGTTTTGCACAGGCAACTGTTGCATCAGGATCTGACCAATAACTAAAGGCAAGCTCAGCGGAGGAACCTGCAGTTACTGATGGGTCTGTCAGGTTTACAGTTAAAGGTATGCATAACGGTCCGGGATTTGTAACAACCATTGAAGGAGCAGGAATAAGGGAGATATTGGTTGAAGCAGAAGCCCTGCATCCATCGGAAAAAGTAACTGTCACACTGTATTTACCTTCATTCAAACGTGAAGATAAAGATATTACCGGGTTTTGAAGATCGCTTGAAAATCCGTTTGGACCAGACCACAGATAAGCCGATCCTCCATCGGAAGCTGTCATCTTCAGGTCATTCCCTTCGCATACAGGGCTGTTGCTTCCTGCAACTGCAGTTCCGCATGTAGTTACGAAGAATGAATATATCTGATCATTAGCCAGATCGGACAGATTACCATAGCTGCACCCTGAATTCGTATAGGGAGTGGTGGGAGGTGTCGCGCAGTTAAGAACAGGATAATTGACATTATCATAAAGTGAAACAGGATTAGCGGAACCTCCTAAAAACACACTTACAGGATTATCATCGCTTGTAAAGGATCCCTGTCCTATTGAGCCTGCTTTTACAAAATTGCCTGTTACTATAAGATAGCTGTTTGCTGAAATCCTGCCCTGGTTCTCCATGGTCAGATTTCCCCTTACAATAAGGATTCCTCCGTTCTCAATAATCAGCTGACTGTTGTTGCTCATTAACAGATCACCTTTTACAATAAGGGTATCATGAACTGTCAGAATCGCTGCTGAACCGGAGAATGATAATGATCCGTCTGATGTGATGTATCCGTAAATATTAATATCGAAACCGCTGATCACAGTTAAAGGAGCAGGCCAGTCAGGAACCCAGCTGCCTGGTGCAGACCACGCCCCTGAGTAGTTATCTCTGCTTGTTTGCTGAGCGAGCAAGGTTTGTGACAACAGACAAAGCGAGCAGGCCAGAATAACTAATTTGTCAATATGGGCAGCAATACCCCTCATTGCTGAACAGGTATAAAAGTTTAATAATGAAAATTCAGAACCGGTGTATTAGAAACGGCTGATATGCAAATATAACCCGAAATAACCTATGGTGAAAGATTTTTCCTCCATACGTTTTAAAAAATGTCATTAAACCCTGATGAGGAGCTGTTTAATTCAGATATTTCCTCATATTGATAAATCCCTGAACATAAAACATATTATTTTTGTTATATCAGAAATGAAATTAGTATTTTTAGAAAATTGTTTAAAAAGAACTAATATATCTCTTTGAAAGCTCCTAACTTTAACCTACTAAACTACTTTTTATGAAAACTATCAGACTAATTTTATTAGCACTTTTAACTTTATCATTTGCAGGCAGTATTTCAGCCCAGACGGCTGATGAAATTATAAGCAAATATGTTCAGGCGATCGGAGGAAAGGAACGTTTGTCGAAAATTACTTCAGTATATACAGAAGGTACAATTGAAGTAATGGGCATGCAGGGATCCATCAAGACATATACTGTAAATGGCAAAGGCACAAGGCAGGATATTGACATTAACGGATCTACAATGACCAATTGCTTCGGAGAAAAAGACGGATGGAGCATTAATCCTATGATGGGTTCAGGTATAGCCGAGACTATGCCTGAGGCACAATATAACGGAGGAAAAGATGGCATAGATGTAGGCGGTATGTTTGTTGATTATAGTGCAAAAGGTTACAAGGCTGAACTTCTGGGCAATGAAACAATTGCAAATGCAAATACTTTTAAGCTTAAAATTACCTCACCCGACAACATTTCAACTATTAATTATTTTGACGCTACTACATTTTACCTTGTAAGAACAGTAATGCAAACAGAAATGCAGGGACAGATGACTGAAAGCATAATCACTTATTCCGACTACAAGGGATCTGATAACTATCTTATGCCATACAAAATGGAAATGGACATGGCAGGAGGGCAGTTCGTAATGGTTTTCACATACACCAAACTAGAAATTGATAAGCCTATTGATGCTGCAATATTTACGAAACCTGTATAAACCTGGCTTCTAAAACCAGGCTTGAGAATTCAGGCAACACTCTCTCGCAAGCAGACTGACAATTCTAATTCAGTGAAGCTGCAGGAAATGTTGCCTGTTTTTTTATGTGGGTTTGCGACTTGATTTAAAAAACGGTATTTTGCCACCGTCACTTAAGCTGATGAGCACTCTAATTGAAAAAGACCATATTATTTGCGGCTACTGCGGTTTGAAATTTGACAGGAGCAAGGAGTACAAGCACTGCTCAAATTGTTTTGCATGTACGGGGTGTGAGATTTATTATTGTCCACAGTGTGATGAAGAGATTGTAATAATCCCCATAAAAAAAATGAGAGATTTTTCAGAATCTAAAAACAATTCTCATTAATTTATTCGATTCTAAAACCAATCACCAGAATATCATCTGTCTGGCCGCTAACTCCCATCCATTCGTTCAATGACTCTTCGAGCCGATATTTCTGATCATCCATCAATTGAGACTGAGTCTTTAACAATAATTCCCTGAACTGTTTATAGCTGAATTTCCTGCGTTTCGGACCGCCGAACTGGTCAGGAAATCCATCTGTAAAAAGGTAATAGGTATCCCCTTTACTGATCTCAATCTCATGAACTGTGAATTCATCCATTTCATCGAAGATGCCAATCGGCATCCTGTTTCCTTTAATCTCAGTCAGCCCCGCATTATTTCCGGATTGCGGATGGGATATCCCTGCATTTTCACCATCCGCTTCCCTTATAAGGTATAAAGGATTATTAGCTCCGGCAAATTGCATTTTCATTTCTTCCTGGTCGAAGGTACATACTGCAATATCCATTCCATCTTTCTGTTCTCCTCTCTCTCCCTTTTGCTGCAAAGAATCAATTACCTCCTCTCTCAGCCTGTTGAGTATTGCTCCGGGATCGGTAATATTTCCCTTGTTTACTATTTCATCGAGCAAAGTTATTCCAAGCATACTCATGAAAGCACCCGGCACACCATGACCTGTGCAATCAGCAGCAACAACTATTGTCTTCCTGTCTTTTTGCGACACCCAGTAAAAGTCACCGCTTACAATCTCAACAGGTTTATGCAGAATGAAATAGTTGCCAAGACAGGACTTTAAGTCTTCAGTTTTTGGAAAAACAGAAGACTGAATATATTTAGCATAGTTTATGCTTGCCGTGATTTCATTATGAGCCTTCTCAATCTGCTTTTTCTGTGCAACAACTTCGGCAGTCCTTTCCGCCACTGTTTTTTCGAGTTGTTCTTTCTGTTTAAGGAGTCGCTCAATGTTAAATCTTACAATAAGCCATATTAGCAAAAGTCCAATAACTAAATACAGAAAATAGGCAAGCCATGTACGGTACCAGGGCGACATAACTTCAAACCTGTATGATGCCGTTTTTCCTGTCTTCTGGTATTGGTTTTTCGATCTCACTTCAAACAGGTAGCGGCCTTCCCCAAGGTTCGTGTACTCCTTCTTGTGATCACCTGACCACGCTGACCATGCAGTATCGGAACCGCTTAGTCTGTAGCTGTACAAATTCTTTTCGGAGTCCTCATAAAAAGTAGCAGCGAAATTGAAAATCACGTCATTCTGAGAGAAGGGAATGGCTTTTCCTTCAATATTTTCAAACTCAGCAGAACTCTGGTTTGAGCCTCCGAATAAGAGTGAATCACCTGAAAAAACCTTCCTGATTAGAGTATGGAAAGAGTGGCCAATATCAATATTAAATTCAGGGTTGTACTGCAAAAGGCCTGAAGTAGTTCCGATAAAAACAGTACTGTCAGGAGCCGCGCAAATATTATAAGGGCTTTGACTGCAGCCGACGTCGATGAATTTCAGAAAGGGTGTTTTATACTTAACAAATTTGTTGCCGGTAAGCTTTAAAAAACCTTTTTCATTATTCCCGTTTTCAAGGGATTCATTAAACCAGATATCACCATTGTCCATCTGTACAAAAGGCAAAACATCACCTGTAAGCATCTTGAAATCGGGGTGAATTTCAAACCTGTCCTTCTCCCTCAGATACCTGTATATCCCCTTTCTGGTTGAAAAAACCAATTCTCCTGAATTAAGCCTGACAGGAAAGGCGTACTCAGAAGGCAATCCGTTTCCAATTGAATACTTTTCAGATGTGATTACCTTATTGAAAGCCGAATCGATTTTCAGTTTATAAAGATCTATTGATGTTGAAACCCAAATGTCACCGTTGTTATCTTCAGTAAGCGCATAAACAGTTTTATTAAACCCTTTTAATAACCTTTTAAGTTTCCATGACGAATTTATTTTTTCCAACAGATACATTCCATCGTAAGAACCTGCCAGAACATAACCGGGATGTTTTTTAAAAGTAGCCAGAGTCAGAAATGTCTTTCCCAGAGTGCCATCTACCGGAACTGCATGAACATTTTTAATCTCAAAAATTCCGGGACTTTTTGCAAGAAGCAATGATCCGAAGGCCTCAATTAAACAGAAGTTCTGGCCTCCGGTTCCCGGGATAATTTCAAAATTCCCCTGACTATTACGGTAATGCAGATACTGACTAGTCCCGACATAAAAACGATTGTTAAAATATTTCAGGCACCCTGGAGTCCCATTCAGGTTATTCTGCTCTGAATAATAGCAAAATGGCAGATTACTATGAATAAGGCTAATGCCATTATCGGTTGCAGCCCACAGTTGATTATTTGAGTCGGAAAAAAGACAGTAAATACTATTATCCTGTAATCCGGTACCTCTGTTGTAACGACTTTTAACAGTCCCCCGGACATTAAATACAACAATACCACCTGTAACTGTTCCAACAGCTATGTCTCCATCTGGTAATAATGCTGCGCAATCGGCCTGATCATTTAAAAGCAATTTATCGACTTCGGCGAACTGCCCTGGTTTAAAAAAGGTGTCTTCCCTGTCAGGAGAATATACAAATAATCCTTTGATCCGGGTAATAATTAAAAGTTCCTTATCACCATAAGGCATTATGGAGTTGATGCGTTCCGTTGCAAAGAGTTCACTTCCTTTTATGAACCTCAGGGTGTTGCTTTCAAGATAGTATAATCCCTTTTCCCGTTCCCTGATATATAACCGGTTATAAACACTAAACATATTTTGAAATCCAAGGTCTGAAGTGATTACCGTTACCTGTCCATCTTCATAAATCAATAGTTCATCCGAGGTCTGGAATATGACCTTGTTTTTTAAAATACAAATATGAAGAACGGTCGAGTGATCCCTGTGGCTTTCAGGAATTTTTGATTTTATTGAATAATAATGAAGATTGCCTGAATCGTCGGGCTCTAAGTAACCCATATCGGTTTCCATCCCCACCCATAGGCGTCCAACTGTGTCGATAGCAATAGCTTTTACCCCGGGTAGTTTTATAAGCTGCCAGTTTATACCGTCATATTCAAGGACACCGTCATTATTTCCAAAATACATTACGCCCCTGCTATCCTGAGCTATGGACCAATTTTGCCGGCCAGCCCTGTATTCCACCGGCTGAAAATTCCTGATAAAAGGCATTCCTGCTTCCTGGGAATAAGCGTCTGCCAAAATAATTATCAGAAAAAATACCAGTAGAAATTTTAAAATTATCCGCATAGCTTCTGTTTTATAAAACTGTTCCCAATGAACAGCCAGGTTGAAATTTATGCCATTTCTATACCGAAGTCTCCGAAATATGGTGATAAAATTTCAGATACTCAAATTTGTGATAATTTGAGCATCCGAATCTTTCAAAGTAGAATTAATATTTCAAACCTGAAAAATATTCACGATTTAGTATTGACACTTATTACTATTTTGATTAAATTTATTGAATTATTTTAGTGAAAAGAAATAGGTTTAAGGGTTAGGTTAGTTTGAGTGTTTTTTGGCATTTAAGGGTTGAGAGGAAAGCGTCTTTGGAAAACCACAGGCGCTTTCTGTTTTATGGAAAGTCAGGAATAAAGGTGCCGATAAATGGAAACAGTTTTAAAATAATTTTGCTTCCTGTGTTAATTTTCAGGCAGATACCGGTGCGGAAATGGAGGCAAGCTAAGATACCGGTATAACAATAACACCTGACCAGTCAAAAAGCCTTAAGGATTTTAATTGAAACCAGAAAGTCATTTTTTATATTGTGAAAATTAGTTACACCTCAAAAAAAACTAAAATTGACCACCAATCTAATTACTATATCGATCATTGGTCTGATTGCAGGATTTGTATTTTCGATGCCAGTGGCAGGACCGGTCAGCATAATAATAACCTCTAATGCTCTTAAGGGCAAACTGCGATACTGTAATCTGCTTGCGCTGGGCGCTTCATTCGCCGATTTTCTGTATGTACTGGTTGCCGTTTACGGGATAACTCATCTTTTCACCCTGGTTTCCCCGGTGATTCCTTATATTCTTGGCGCCGGCTCAATTTTCATAATTTATACCGGGATAAGGATAGTCCGGACAAAATTCGACTTAGAGCATATTGATGAGGAGAGCAGCCTGTCAGGATTGCATGGAAGAAGAGAAGGTGGAGGAATTTATACCGGATTTATGATGAATTTTCTGAACCCGACGCTCTTTTTCGGATGGATGGTTTCTTCTTTCATCGTATTATCTTTTGCCGCCTCAGCAGGATTTGCCACCGGCGGGCTGGCGACATCGGTAGATGAAAACATAGACCAAATCCGTAAAATTGACCACACAATAACCGAAAAGCCCGAAATACCGTCCTACCTTAAAATAGATACGCTCAAAATTTTTAAGCAAACAGGTGGGGCAAAAAAAACTGATCCCATTCCGGGTTATTCACATCTTTTGATTAGCCTCCTTTATTCATTTTTCCTGGCAGCAGGTACAGTTCTATGGTTCTTCATTCTGGCATTTTTTCTTGTCAGATTCCGGAAAAACCTGAATATAAATGTGATAAATCATCTTGTTCAGGGTTTAGGTATAGTTCTCTGTTTATTCGGATTGTTCTTTGGCTACTCGGCCATAAGGCTTTTAGTGTAAAATATGACCCCCTCCGAAAAAGATAATAAATGCAATTGCCACGAAGACACGAAGACGCTAAGTCTCACAAATAACTTATTATTAATCAATTACCTTGATTCAACTTCGTGCCTTTGCGCCTTCGTGGCAAAAAAAAGACTTTTCGGAGTAGGTTCAAATATTAAGTATTTTTTGCAATATATGTCTACGATATCTTGATACTTGCTTTTTATTTTTTACTTTAGGGATCTCAATACTAAATTTACTTAGATTTTACTCAGTCAAAGCTCCTGAAGAATAATAAATCTAAACCATTGTTACTGAAAACCGTTTTATGAGAATATCTGTCAGAAATCCGGGTATTGCGTTTATAATTATTTTAACTCTAAATTCCCATTTTTCCATTGGGCAGGTACGCTTTGGTCCAAAACTAGGGTTGAATTTTTCGGAATTGCCAAACAACACCAATTTCATTATTGGCAATCAGCATATTTATAATGGTTATCATTTTGGAGTTATTACAGAACTCAGATTATCTGATCATTTGTATCTGCAACCCGGGGTAATTATTACAAATAAAGGATCCAAATATAATGTCGGGAATAATACAGTAACAAGTGCCACAGGCTATTCAAATTTCCAGTTTTCGTGTTTTTATGCCGATATACCATTAAACCTTAAGTATAATTTTGATTTCAGGGCATTTAAATTATTCCTTATTGCAGGTCCTCAGGTTGGACTGGGCCTGAATGGCAAATGGGAAGCGACATACAAAGCCTCCTCGAAAGTTCATTTTGGAAGTGCACCTGAAGATGATTTCAAACCTTTTGATTACGGAATTAGTTTTGGAGGAGGAATAGAGATCGGCAGAATACAGTTATCATCTCAGTATTATATGGGGCTAAAATCACTTTCTACCTCGATTCCTCCACTTGAAGAACAAAAATATAAACTATTAAACGTTTCTGCTTCCTATTTATTTGGAAATGAAAGAGTTTACAGAGATTATAAAAGCAAGTATCTGAGTAAGCACAGGAATAATAAAAAGCCGGGTAAAAAACGCTTTTAACATAATTTAATCTGTTTTTCGAACATATCAGTTTGACGCATCAGGATGAAGAGTAGGATTGGCATATACATAATAATTTTTGTTGGAATAATAATTTCGATCCAGCTGGCCTGTAAGAAAAAAGTAACTGAAGAAGTACCTTCTCTCGTAACAATCAACGTTACTGATATAACATCCACATCCATCACAACCGGAGGTTTGGTTTTTTCATCCGGAGGAGATTCAGTAAGTTCACGCGGGATTTGCCTTAGCACTGAACCAAGTCCGGAAATCACTGACATTAAGACCAATAATGGGGTTGGAACTGGCAGTTTTACGAGTACGGTTTCAGGATTAATGCCAGGTACAAATTATTATCTGAGAGCATATGCAACGAATGGTGTCGGAACCGGTTACGGTAATCAGTTTGCCATAACCACCAAAGGTGAGTTATTATCATTGACTACAGCCGCTATATCCTCCCTAACATCAACCACAGCTGTCAGCGGAGGGAATATAACAGGTGATGCAGCATCCAGTATTACTTCCCGGGGGGTTTGCTGGAGCATCACGCCAGTGCCAACCATTACTGACAGTAAAACATCTGACGGGTCAGGATTGGGAACATTTTCCAGCTCACTTTCAGGGTTGGCACTTGGGACCACCTACTACGTAAGGGCATATGCCACCAACAGCACCGGTACAATTTACGGCAATGAATTAACCTTTAAAACCGTATGTGATTTACCTGCGGCTCCCACTGTAATTAACGGGAATACAACTATAGACCAGAATGCTGCCGGGATTGTTTATTCAATTGCTGCAGTACCGGGAGCAACAGTCTATAACTGGAAAGTTCCTTCCGGGGCGACTATTGTGTCAGGCCAGGGAACGACAAGTATAACTGTAAATTTTGGTACAACAGGAGGGGACATAAGTGTCAGTGCGGGAAATAGTTGTGGTAATAGTGCTTTTTCAAATCTTGCTGTTTCAACCTGCCCTGTTCCGGCAGCGCCTGGTTCAATAACAGGCAATCCCAATATAGCTCCTAATGCAACCGGAGTTGTCTTTTCAATTGCACCAGTCAACGGAGCTACAAAATACAACTGGAGAGTTCCGGCAGGTGCGACAATTATTCTTGGCCAGGGAACAACCGCAATTACTGTTGACTTTGGTAACACCGGAGGAAATGTAAGTGTACAGACTGAAAGTAACTGTGGCAGCAGCTCCTATACTGATCTTTTAATTACAATCTGCTTAATACCTCCGGCACCGGGAACAATTACCGGCACAACTACTATTAATCAGTTTGCCGCAGGAATTGGTTATTCAATTCCGGCAGTCACCGGGGCAACTAATTATACATGGACAGTACCATCCGGTGCAACAATCGTTTCGGGACAGGGTACCCTAGGCATCCTGGTTAACTTTGGATCTACCGGAGGAACAATCAGCGTGCGTTCCGAAAACAGCTGCGGAAAGAGCCTCTTTACAAATATTGAAATAGCCATGTGCTACCTCCCGGCAGCACCAGAAGTTGTTAACGGGCCCTCGGAAGTTATTCCGAACGCATTGGGAATTACTTATACGACCCCTGCTGTTCAATGGGCAACTGACTATACCTGGATGGTCCCCCCCGGGGCGACTATTGTTTCAAACCAGGGAACAACAACCATAATAGTAAATTTCGGCACATCCAGCGGAAACGTAAGCGTACGCGCTGAAAACAATTGCGGAATAAGCCCTTATACAAGTATGATTGTAACGGTAAGGGCAAATGTCCCGACCGTTGTTACAAATGAAGTCATTCCAATAACTTCAGCCACTGCTTCGGGAGGAGGAAATATAACTTCTGACGGAGGATCGGCAATTATTGCCAGGGGTGTCTGCTGGAACACTTCCCCAACCCCTACCACAGCAAACAGCACAACATCTGACGGCCCCGGCAGTGGTTCGTTTTCAAGTTATCTGACTGGCTTGACAACAGGTATAACATATTATGTAAGAGCCTACGCCACAAATAGCGCCGGCACATCATATGGAAATGAGGTTACTTTTACCATTGCTGCAAACCTGCCACTTCTAGCACCTTCTTCAATAATTTGCTTTGCTTCGGCAACTGCTTCCTTAAATAGTAATATAACTTCGGATGGAGGTGCATCAGTTACTTCAAGAGGTGTATGCTGGAGTACTGTTTCCGGTCCCACCACAGCTAATAGCATTACTTCCGATGGAACAGGTACAGGGATCTTCAACAGTGAGGTCACAGGATTAACGGGAGGGACTACTTATTATGTCAGGGCCTACGCCACTAACAGCTCAGGAACATCGTACGGAGACGAATTAAGTTTTACGACAGTTGCAGCTTCTTTCCCCAATTGCGGAACTGTTCCTGATTTTGATGGAAATGTATATAATACTGTTATGATAGGCACCCAATGCTGGATGGCAGAAAACCTTAAAACTACCAGTTACAGGAACGGCGATCCGATATCAAATGTTACTGATAATGCATCATGGGAAGCCTTATCCACCGGAGCGTTTAGCTGGTGGAACAATGACGCGGCTGGTTACAAGGATTCCTATGGAGCCTTGTACAATTGGTATGCAGTAGGCGACAACCGCAATGTTTGTCCAACCGGCTGGCACGTTGCAAGTGATGATGAATGGGAAATATTGGAAGTATATATTGGTTTAACAAGTACTCAGGCTGATTCTATAGGGTTTAGAGGAAAAGATCAAGGTGGAAAGCTGAAGGAATCTTGCTTTTCTCATTGGTCGAGCCCTAATGCAGGTGCTACAAATAGCAGTGGCTTTACCGCCGTTCCTGGTGGATACCGTTTCCTGGATGGAAGGTTTGATGCAATTTTGGGTGAAGCGTACATCTGGAGTATGACAGCTAATGGGGAAAATGACGCCTGGGCCCGTAGCCTCCATAACTATGCTGCGTTTATCGGGCGAAACGGACACAATAAGAGGCTCGGCTTTTCTGTGCGCTGCATTCAGGGAGAAGCCCCTGTACCAACAGTTCCTGTTTTAAATACCGTACTTGTGACCAGCATTAAGGAAACATCTGCTTCTGGTGGTGGTGAAATAATTTCTGATGGAGGAGCTGCTATTACCGCCAGTGGAGTATGCTGGAGCACTGTACCAGGCCCTACAATTGCAGATAATATATCTTCAGACGGTACAGGAGCTGGATCATTTCCAAGTAATCTCATAGGATTAACAGCTGGAACTATCTACTATGTTAGAGCCTATGCTACAAATAGTACAGGTACCTCCTATGGGAATGAAGTTACTTTTACCACTGCAAGTCCTCCTGCCAATTGTGGAACTGTTACAGATATAGATGGAAACGTGTATAATACTGTAACAATTGGTAATCAGTGCTGGACGACTGAAAATCTAAAAACAACAAAATACCGGAATGGCGACCCATTACAAAATGTTACTGATAATGCAGCATGGTCTGCATTGTCTACCGGAGGGTATTCCTGGTACAATAATGATGCAGCAACCTACCAGTCTCCATACGGGGCCTTATATAACTGGTATTCAGTTGCTGACAGCCGGCAGCTTTGCCCGTCAGGATGGCATGTGCCTACATATGATGAGTGGACAATCTTAGTCGATTACTTAGGTGGTGGACCTCTTGCAAGTTATAAACTAAAAGAAGCAGGCACTGCTCATTGGCCCAGCCCCAATACAGGAGCCACAAACAGTAGTGGCTTTACAGGACTGCCGAATGGCTATCGGGCCGCCCAGGGTGCGTTCATCGAAATTGGCAATTACGGAGGCTGGTGGAGCAGTACGGCGACCAGTGAAACTTATGCGATTGATCGTGCCCTTGATAATAATTCTGCCGGTGTATGGTTAATACAGGATGATAAAAGATTTGGTTTCTCTGTTCGGTGTGTTAAGGATAATTGACAGTTTTATGACATGCATTTTTATCCAACAGGCATTTCATTGTTTCTCATTTACCTCCAGACGTCCTTACAATTCTTGCATAAACAGGCTGATTGATTGTTATCGGAACCTTTTCTTCAATAGTAATTGTTCCGTCAAGCTGAAGAGCATTCACATCGGAAATACAAAATAGTCTTGAAATATTATGCAGGGCGAGAGTAACATTTTCATTTGTTGAAAGCTGGTTATCCCTGATCATTACCCTATCGATAAGTACAAAAAGAAAATCAGAAGATAAGCCATGTTTTCTCAGAGAATCAAAACCGCTTACAAGTTTTAATTCTCCTGATTGTACAAGGTCATCAAGAACTTCCTTGAAATAGAGATTTATCTTTGGTTCAACTTTGAATCCGAGGTAAAAGTCTACTCTTATAAGAATATCAGGAATTATATGAGTTACCTTATATTCAAATGTATCCGGTTCGTCAGTCCTGTCGACATGAACTAACCAGTATGTATTAGCCCGTTTAGGCTGTTTCTGAAATATTGAATAAATTACTTTTGACTCAACCTGATCAGGCAAATTTGCCCTGACAACATAAACCAGATTTGATGCAATCTTAGGGACAGACTCATCATTTGCCATTTCTTTGAACAAGTCAATATACTTGTTAATACTAAGAAAGGTTACATAATTATTCTTCAGCTTTCTGCCAAAATACCATCCGTACATAACCAGGAAAAACAAAGAAGCCAGAAGCAGTGTAACCCATCCTCCATTGCTGAATTTATGAAGATTTGCAATAAGAAAACTGACTTCAATTGTTAAATAGACAAACAGCAATAAAATAATAAGTCGCTGATCTACTTCCGTTTGATATAAATAGAACGACAGCAGAAGAGTAGTCATTATCATCGTCAGAGTAATAGATAATCCGTAGGCCGCTTCCATATTGGCTGATTCCTTAAAGAAAATAACAACGAAACTGCAGGCAGCCCACAGGAACCAGTTTACATATGGCACATAAACCTGCCCTTTAAGGGAAGTGGGATTCAGTATTTTGAGTTTTGGCCAGAAATTCAGTGAAATTGCTTCACTGATAAGAGTAAAAGATCCCGTAATAAGTGCCTGGCTAGCGATTATAGCAGCCGCTGTAGCAATGAAGATTCCCGGAACTAAGAACCAACCAGGCATTATCCCATAAAACGGGTTTATCCCAGGCTCTAATCCACCCTTTGTGATGAGCCATGCACACTGGCCGAGGTAATTAAGAACCAGTGAGATTTTAACAAATATCCACGACACTCTGATATTTTTCATCCCACAGTGACCAAGGTCGGAATACAGGGCTTCCGCACCCGTAGTTGCTAGAAAAACTGATCCAAGAAGAATAAATCCCCCGGGATACTTTGTCAGGAAGAGTATCGCGTAGTATGGATTTAATGCTTTCAACACCTCAGGGTGTCTGATAAGCTGACTCATTCCAAGTACCGAAAGCATCAGGAACCAGATAACCATTATAGGGCCAAATGAAGCGCCTACAATGTTTGTTCCGTATTGCTGCATGAAGAAAATCACCGCAAAGATCAAAAGAACGATTCCGATTACAGGAATATCGGGATTATACAACTGCAAACCTTCTATAGATGAAGTTACAGTAATTGCCGGAGTTATCACCCCATCGGCCAGCAAGGCGCATGCTCCAATCATTGTCAATATTGCAGCCCAGGATGGCTTCCGTTTTAAAAGGGCAAAAAGGGCATAAATTCCTCCCTCTCCCCTGTTATCAGCTCTCATCGTTATGAGAACATATTTTATTGTCGTCTGTAGCGTCAGCGTCCAGAATATCAATGACATAGAACCATAGATAAGGAGCTCATTGAATTCTTTGCCCCCTTTTACGATTGCCTTCATTACATATAGAGGACTAGTTCCGAGATCGCCAAAAACTATTCCCAATGCTACAACTGTCCCCGCCAGAGAGAGTTTTTTAATATCCAGATGACTTATTCCCGCTTTCATTATTCCTCACAATCAATTTCAAAAACCCTTTCGGTCAAAACAGAGATTTTCGATCATATCTGTTTTACATAAAACCTTGCAAAAGCAGGCTTGATGATATAAAGAAGTTAGAAAAAAACAGGTCAAATGTATAAAGATTTTAGAAAATATATTACCATGCGCACGAATACATCATAAACTGAAAATATTCTGAAGATTTATATTCCAATGTCGTTTAGTTAAGCCCGGGTAATCAGTTTCTTACTCCCACATTTTACCCCCCTGCCCCCCAGGGGGGGTGTTCTTAAATCCCCCCTTGGGGGGTTGGGGGGTAAAAACACAAGA
>CAIMVD010000382.1 GCA_903844815.1 uncultured Bacteroidota bacterium
TCACGATCTGTCTGCAGCAATTTAGCGGAGGCTTTCAGGAAAAGAAGATATCCTAAATCATTTGTTGCGAAATTATCCGATTCGGAAGGTGAAGCAGCCGAAACACAGACCTGGCTCGATTTTGCTCTTAGCTCAGGATATTTTTCAGCAATTGAACATAAGGAACTTGATGATTCCTATGAGAATATAATCGGCAAACTGGTCATTATGTCGATACATCCGGAGGAGTGGAGCTGGTGAGGAGGACTGAGGGACTAAGAGACTGAGAGACTGAGGGACTGAGAGACGAAGAGACTAAGAGACGGAGGGACGAAGAGACTGAGAGACTGAGGGACTGAGAGACTGAGAGGTGGAGACTGAGAGACTGAGGGACTGAGAGGTGGAGACTGAGAGACAAATACTATAATACTCCCCAAAATTCAGAACACTGGTTAAGTTTAATATAAACGATTAAATTTATCCATTATGAAAACAATTAGAAAGAAACACAGTGCCTCCTTCAAAGCACAAGTTGCCATTGAAGCTATTAAGGAACAGCAGACGCTTAGCGATTTGGCGAACCGATTTGAAGTTCATCCAAAAATGATTTCGAACTGGAAACGCGAGTTTTTAACCAGAGGAGCGGAGATTTTCGCAACAAAAGCCCCTGATGAAGAAGCAGAACGGCGCGAGAAGTCGTTATACGAAAAGATCGGCCGACTAGAAGTGGAGGTGGATTTTTGCAAGAGGGCCTCAGAGCAACTGGGGATCATGCGGTCCTCAAAAAAATAGTGGTCCCGCGATCTGATATAAGTAAACGACGACAATGCATGCTTCTGGGGTTGAACCCAAGCTCGTTGTATTATCAACCAGTTGGAGAAAAACCGGTAACCCTTGAAATAATGCGCCAGATGGGTGAAGAATTTTTGGAGCATCCTACCAAGGGGGTTAAAGGAATGGTTGATCTATCTGGTACCGGCCATCAAGGTGAAACCTGGAGAGTATTTCACTTTTGTTATCCAAAATATATCAATGAACTATTTTATCTTTAAACTTTAACTAAACGACATTGATTTATGAATTGGAATAACATTTCTTCAGGAATCAGAACTGGAGTAAGTATTGACACACCCGAAATAAGGACGGATTACCAAAGAGATTTTGACAGATTGGTCTTTTCTTCTGCATTTAGAAGATTACAAAATAAAACACAAATTTTCCCTTTACCTGGATCTACTTTTGTGCATAATCGTCTGACCCATTCTTTGGAAGTGGCAAGTGTAGGTAGATCTTTAGGTAAGTTAATTGGTTCCGAATTAATAAAAAGGAAGGATATTAATTCTGAAAACGAGGAGTTTTATAAGCACGAACTTCAAAATGTTATTGCTTCAGCATGTTTGGCGCACGATATTGGAAATCCATCATTTGGTCATTCAGGTGAAAAGGCGATCTCAAACTATTTTATAGAAAAATCATCTCAAATAATTGAGGGAAGTATTGTTTTGAAGGACTATTTCAATACAACAGAATGGAACGATTTGATTTCGTTCGAAGGGAATGCAAATTCATTTAGAATTTTAACAAATCATTTTAAAGGAAAATCATTCGGAGGCTATCGATTAACGTATTCTACATTAGCATCCATGCTTAAATATCCTTGTGAATCTTCCGCTATTGACAGAAATTTTGTAAATACTAAGAAATTTAGTGTTTTTCAAGCGGATAAATACTGGGCAACTGAAATCCTTAATACACTTAACGTACCCAAAATATCAGAAGGTCCGTTAGTTTTTAAAAGACATCCTTTCGTCTATTTGACTGAAGCTGCAGATGATATTTGTTATAGGATTGTAGATTTTGAGGATGCTCAAAGATTACATATTCTTCCTCATAATAAAGTTGCAGTGCTTTTTTTGGATTTAATCCAGAGTATTGGAAGAAATAATGACAATATAGATTCAATAAAAGATACACAGAATAAGATTTGTGATAAGAATGAGAAGATTGCCTATTTAAGAGCAAAGTGTATTAATGCATTAACCCTGGAATCTGCTGATTTATATCTAAATAAATCTGAGGAAATTATAGGTGGGGAGTATAATAATGGTTTATTGGATGATTTAACTAAAAGTAATAAAGTGCTGGCAGAAATAGAAGAAATCTCAATTAATGAAATATATAACCATGATTCCGTTGTAGAATTAGAAATTGCCGGATATAGGATTATGAGCGATTTACTGTCATTATTTGTTCCTGCAATTTTAAAGAAAATGCCAGAACATAAAGATGAAAAAATAATTAGGTTACTTCCTAAACAGTTTCAATCCGACAACGTTGGAAATTACGACAAAGTTTTATCAATTTTAGATTACTTATCAGGTATGACTGATCCATTTGCATTTGAGTTGTATAGAAAGTTATTTGGAATTGAAATACCGAAACATAAATAGTGAAAGGGCTGGATTGTAGATAATATGATTCCAAGGTACTTTCTAATAAAGACTTTGCAAGGGTTCTAGAGAACCTAAAATTGCGACCTATATATTGTAGAAAGGAAACCTTGTCGTATGATTACTACTGCGTAGAGTGGTTCCATTAGTTTTAAATTGTTTTTAACTCTCGTCTATGCTTCACTATTTCAGGGATATATTTATTCTTTTGATTAATACTCCCAAAACCAAGCCGGGAATAGATCATCCCTCCAATTCCGGGGACAACCTCTCCCTGTTCATTTAGATTATCATCAATTGCCAGAGTGATAAAGTGAAATTTGCTACTTATTGTTAATGGAAATTCTTCTCGTAATGATTGTTCGGCTTCCTTTAACATGACTGGTGCCACAATAAATATATTCTCCGGATTAATAGTTTCAATTAAACGGGAAAGCTGGGTTTTTACAACACAAGAAGTTGCAATAATGGACTTAATAATTATTAATGTTTGGCAATCAGGGATATCTTCAATGTATGATTTTACAATTGGACTAAGATCTACTGATTGTTTTTCCGGATATCGATATCGATCAGTCCAAAATACTGCTAATGCCGGATCCTTTGCTGAAAGACTATCCATAAGCCCTTGTGCCAACCAGTCTGCGTCTTCGGATGCACATGCAACCATTGTTGACCCATAAGACTTTAACAATCCGTTTAAAATGCAGGATAATTCAATTCCTATACTATAAAATGTGCTCCTGTATTCTTCAGGAGAAATTAAAGGTGTAGAAGTCAGCTTATTTAATAATGATCCTATTACAGGTGTATAATATTCTGATTGGGTTCTCATACTTTTCTACATTAATGATTCCAATTCATAGTAATCAGCAGGCTTATTTTTCAATACTGCCTTTTCGAATTCGAAATATGAGGATTTCAGCATTTCCCCCTTCATATTTTCTTTATACGTCCAATAAAATGTAGAGCCTGAATTTATCCATTTAAAGTTAGGTATTTTATTATAAATATGGATTGCTTCAAGATCAATTTGTATAAGTTCGTCAAAAATAAAATTGTTACCAGTGATATTAATCTCCCTAATTGCTTGAACTATATTTGTTAATGACACATTGTTTTTTTCCGTTGATTCCCATAATCCAAGTAAAATAGTTGCCAGAGTAAGTAATTTATCATTTTGAGGTGACGAAATTGCAGATATTTCTTCAATAGCATTTTTAAACTCAGGCGATTCCAGCAAAAGTCGGTTCAAACTGGGGAAATAGGGGAAATGAAATATTTGTGTACAATCAGAAATAGCTATAGGGATAGGAGTTAAATCACATTCTGAATTCGAATAGATAAGAAATAGAGAAAAAGTTCTTCCTTCTGCTTCCATTAATTCTTTTTGTCTTATAAAGTCATATTCCAATGTGTGAGAAGCCCCTGACAGCCATGTCAAAGAAGCGACATTTTTTAATTGATAAAAGTCTAATGTCCCGGAGTTATGAGAAATGAACAGGTCATCTACGAAAGCATCCTTAACTTGTGCAGTTAAACTAGCTCCATCATTATTAGGATAGTGTTTCAATAATAATGCGATTTTGTATACCGCATACAGATTCTCATATGAATTACCCTTGGAGTTACTGATTCCTCCTCGATTTTTATTGTTTAAATATTTTCGATCTTCGATTGTAAACATAAAAATTCTTCTTTGGTCAGTTCCTTAAATCTTGGAATTTCTTCTTCATTAAGATTCACAAAGTCAAAAAATCTCTTTTCAGGACGAACCCAAATATCAAACCTTCCATACATAGCCTGATAAACAACTACCTTCTTAATGGACTCGCTATCTTTGGCAATAAATAGCAGTTTGTAAAGGCCTCCTTTGAAATGTTGAAAATATCGTTCACTATATAATTCCATTTGTAAAGGCAGAAATTGATTTGGTAAAAATAATAATTAATTTTCATCATGGTATAATTTTGATTTTAAAGATATGATATAACCACACTTGATTGAAATTAAATTACTATCGTGTTTGTGATTAAGGTCAATCAAGTTGGTTTCATGTTATTATAATGGTTTAATCAGAAGATTGGTTTTTATGAAAGTAGAGTTGGGTGAACATGATTTTAAGGAGACTAGCATGGTTGCGAATTCCATGAATAAGATCTACCTTCTTATCTGGGAGTATTTCAAAATCAAACCTAAGGTTCAGAGTGTTAAAATAACACAGAAATCTTTCGAAGACAGATGTCTTAAAAATACACATATGTTCAAATATGTTGAAGGAGAACAGAATAAAAGTGCTAAGAAGGAGATCTATGCAAATGACCTGCAAAAAGTCAAATCAAAAGCCTTATTGACAATGATAATCCTGCGATTCAATACACAGCCTTTACTCCAGGATATGAACCCGGAAATCAAAGGACTGATTATGATAGGTATCAAGAGTTTTATCGAATGTTTTGAAACCATCTGATCCCTCCGTCTCCACCATTTCTTTGAGGAAGACTAACATAATGCCGTCATTACAATATTCCGGTGCTCGGCACCTTGGGTTTCTTCTCAACGCTTTCCTGCTACAAATACCTGCCGGCAGGCAGGTTATACTGCTCTGCAGCTAAGAAGTAATACAGTTATGGGGTCTTCCAGTTCTTGCGGCCATGCAAGTAACCTTTTTGCCTTTATTTTCACGATAAACCCGAAACCCGGAATCCGAAACAAATTCTAAAAAAGAATGATCAGCTCCCTTAGTAAATTCCTGAATGCAAACTCTTCGAACGTCTTCTGGGGCTATATTGCCTTCATCCTACTGATGGTGGTCTTGCCGCTGAATGGGTTTAGCAATTTTGCCCTGAATAATGTATATGTTGTTGAGGTCCGTCTCGACCACCTTCTTCACGGTATCTTGTTCCTCCCCTGGTTTTTTATAAGCATATGCATTTACCGTCTGCCGGTATGGCTGGCTATTATTGCAGGGATAGGGCTGGCTGTGGCTGCCGAGGGGGTGCAGTATTATCTGCCATACAGGGCGTTTAATATTAACGATATGATATCTAATGTCATCGGAATGATGCTGGGGTTGGGGGTGATGGGGAGACTAAGAGACGGAGGGACTAAGAGACTGAGAGACTGAGGGACTGAGAGACGAAGAGACGGAGTGACTAAGAGACTAAGAGACGAAGGGACTAAGAGACTGAGAGACTGAGAGACGAAGAGAAGGACTTAGAGACTGAGAGACGGA
>CAIMVD010000383.1 GCA_903844815.1 uncultured Bacteroidota bacterium
ATTGAAGCTTAAATTTACAATGTTCTTCAACCCTTCGGGTACAAAGTACCCGAAGGGTTAATATACACTAGTTGTTGTGGCAATGATATAAATTGCCATGTTGAACATAATGGTTACTAAATATTGATTGAAAATGAAACGGTTGATTTATTTGAGTTTAATAGTGATTTTTTGTTGTGATTTACAAATAATGGCACAATCTGACAAAAACATTCAAAACAAAGAGACGTCGAATGCGGATGTTGCATTAATGTTTATGAATAGCTACAAGAATTTTCTTGACAGTCTTCAAACTAGGGCATCAATAGATAAATGGGTAATAAATAATTCATTGTTAACGGATAAATTTAAGGTTTCTTATAAAAATATTTTGGATGATGCATATAAAGTTGAACCAAAAGTAGGATTGGATTTTGACCCAATCTTCGATGCTCAAGATTATCCTGATAAAGGTTTTAAAGTTATTAAATATGATAGTGCATCTGGATATATAACTCTCGGAGGAGTTGATTGGAAAGAATTTACAGTGTCTGTAAAAACAATATTTCAAAATAATAAATGCTTGATTGATGGTGCTGGGATTATAAATATACCAAAAGATAAACAACGTAAACCATAATTATAATTGTATTGTTGTTTTTCAACCCTTCGATTATGAAGTAGATGAAGAGTTAATACCAATAATCGTAAATTGCATATCATAAAACTATACTTTTATTTTTACAACAATTATTTAATTAACAGCATTCAACATGAAACGAGAACAGTATATTCCTTTTGACAAGGAATTCTTACTCGAACAACAATCAGCAGCCTATGCTACTGATAGAAAGCAAGCCGAAGATTTTAAAAAGCTATTCGATATACTCGAGCATTATTTCCATAACGAAGCATTTAACCTTATCCGCAACTTAAAACAGCATTATGCACTTTTCGATCCCGATTTAACGCCTCAAGAACGCAAAGGATATATAGGTAAAAGTAATTTTTCTGATTTTAAAGCTACGCTACTCAAGGTAGTTGAGCGAGGTAATTATCTTAGTATTGATAAGGAAATCATTGATGAAGCATTCAAACAATCAGACCTGATAGGATTGAAACTTGCCATTGATTTTAACGATTTCAAGGATTATCGAGTATATGCAAGAGGTCTCCACAAAACCAAAGAAAAATCAACTAAGTACTTCTTTTTTAAGAAAGAAATAGAATTTGAGTACTATGATCGGGTAATGATTTATCTTAATTATAAAGATGCAGATTATTTTAACGAAAAGAAAGTTCGCTTAAGCAAACTACCTTTTGATCCAGGATGTATTGTATTAAAAATCTTCAAACGGGTTCCTAAAAACGATCTCGAAACTATTTTCCCAAATGCAGTTCCTAAGATGTCAGTTACCGACAAATTGTTATTCTGGATACCCGGTATAGGTGGAGGTGTTTCCTTATTAAGTACCAAAGTAATTCCTGCATTAATAGCAATGTATGCCGCTTATAAATCCGGTGAATCAATGGATATGTTAAACAGCAAAACCTCACTGAATCAGGGTTTAATTGCACTAGGGATTTTGGGTGCATACTTGTTTCGTCAATACAGTAATTTTGTAAACAAGAAAATAAAATATTCAAAAATGCTTTCCGATAGTCTTTACTTTAAAAACTTAGGGAATAATAGCGGAGCATTTTATTCTTTGTTAAACTCTTCGGAAGAAGAAGAGCTAAAGGAAACAATTCTGGCATACTCATTTTTAAACAGAAGCAATAAGCCCTTAACAGCCGAAGAGCTCGATATTCAAATAGAATCCTGGTTTAAAACAAAGCTGAATACCGACCTTGATTTTGATGTAGAGGATGCTTTGTATAAACTGAAAAATATTGGACTTGGTGTCGAAACAAATGGTAAATGGGAAGTTATTCCTTTAGATAAAGCTCTCATTAGAATTGATGAAATATGGGATGGTATTTTTGAATATAATTCTTGAGAATAACAAATTAAC
>CAIMVD010000384.1 GCA_903844815.1 uncultured Bacteroidota bacterium
GGACGATAAGGTATTTGCCTACTCCAGGGAAAAAGATGATAACAGGGTTATAGTTTTTCTCAATCTTACAAAGAAAGCTGTATCAGTGAAGCCTGACCTTAAAAGTCTCGAAGGAGAATATACCGAGCATTTTTCAGGGATAAAAACGGCTGTTCCATTTACTGACTCCCTGAAACTCGAACCGTGGGGATATAAAGTATTTGTTAAATAAAACTATTATCTTTTTAAACCTTCGTGCCCTTTGAGTAATCCTTAGAGTCCTCTGTGGTAAAAAAAAGAAAAGTATTTTACCACGAAGGACTCGAAGGGGCGCACGAATGGCACAAAGGGACGAAACAGCTACACTTTTAGGACTTTAACTGTTTTCCAACCGGTTGCAGTCCTGAACTGAACCAGGTATAATCCTCCTGCCACAGGAATTCCTGATCTGTCTTTTCCATCCCAGAAAAAAATCTGTTCAGTTGTTGAAGAGCTTCCCAATTGTTCTTCCCTTATCAACTTTCCTGAAACATCAGAGATTTTAACAGAAGCATCTGAAGGAATCCGGGTAGTAAGTTTAAAAGTGAAGCCTGAGTCGGAAGGATTTGGATAAGCATTAATTGAAATATTCTCTTCCTGGCTGTAATTATCGCGGATTCCGATTATAAGCTTTGCCGATGGCAGTTTCTTTGTTGAATAGAGCCTGTATTCTCCCGGCTGAAATTCAAACGTTTTGTTTACATCGGTTACGATCACCGAATCGCCACTGAAGTATTCGTACCATTTTCCGGCAAGGGGAAAAGCAGGATTTACATTTAATGGAGCAATTCCGAAATTACCAAGGATATTGACTTTCATATCAGGATTATTCAGAAGCAACTGTTTTGCCTGTCCGGCGAGGGAATATGTGAAGTCAGATGTTCCAAAAACAGGTTGAGTCTTCCTGAAGTAATTAAGAAGCTTGTAAAACAGGAACAATTTATGACGTTCATAATCATTGAAATATTCCCATTTTAGCGGTTTCTCACTTGTTCTGCCTCCGTTGTCGATCGATATGTCATATCCAAGCTCACCAAACTGCCAGATCATCTTAGGTCCGGGAACCGAAAGAAAGAACAGTGCGTCAAGTTTCATTCTTTTCAAAGCGATGCTTTGATCGCGGGTATTGTAGGTTGCAGAAGATGCTCCGTAGGTGATTGTCTTAAACATCAGCCGTTCTTCGTCGTGGCTTTCCATATAGCTGACCAGGTTTGGTGCCTGCCATCCGCGGCCGAGGTACGACGCTGAAGTTAAATCTGAGGCGTATCCCATTGCAGCCTCAGCATAATTGTAGTTGATGTTACCCCAAATCATCAGGCCATGATCCGAAAGTTCCTTTTCTTCGCTGTTGGCGGCAAAGTGCTCGAGGATAACGTAAGCATCGGGATTTACCTTCCAGATATTGTCAGCCATCCGGTTGAGTATAGCGATTCTTGAGGCATCATAACCTGCTCCGTCGCCGGGAGTATTAGTAAAGCCTTTTGTGAAATCGAACCGGAATCCGTCTATCTTATATTGCGTAAGCCAGTATGAAGTTATTCTGTCGACAAGGGTCTTCGTTGATTGGCTCTCATGATTGAAATCCGCTCCCCATTTATAAGAAGGATTTGGAGAACTTGCATTGAACCAGGGATTTGGCGTTTTCATAAAAATCTGGTCCGTCCCATAGTGATCAATATAAAGTTGAACTAAAGGTGATTGTCCGAAGCAATGGTTCAGAACCAGATCAATTATTACGGCAATTCCGCGTTTATGGCAGCTGTCGACGAAGGCCCTGAGATCATTAGCCGGACCATAATATTTATCGGGTGCAAAATAAAATGAAGGATTATATCCCCAGCTGAGGTTTCCTTCAAACTCGTTTACAGGCATAAGCTCGATAGCATTTATGCCAAGGTTGTCAAGATAATTTAAGGTATCAATGAGTGTTTTGTAATCATGGGCAGAGGTAAAATCCCGTACAAGCAATTCATATATTGTAAGCTTCGATTTCTCAGGAGCATGATACCCGGTTGTTTGCCAGGGATATTGTGTACTTGCGGTCTGTAAAACAGAAACGATTCCGGATGCTTGGTCCTTAGGGTATTGTATCAGCCCGGGATAAGTGGCGCTTGTGATAAACTGGTCATTTGCAGGATCGAGAACCTTCTCGGAGTAAGGGTCGGCGATATACAGCGTGGTGTCGACATAATACTGAAACCGGTACTCATTTCCGGGGACAAGGTCGTTAAGTTCTATCCAGTACCGTTCTCCGTCGGGGGTTCTCTTCATATAACCTTTGTCAGAAGGTAGCCAGTTTGTAAAATCACCCGTAGCAAATACGAATTCCTTATAGGGGGCATACAGGACGAGGGCAGCTGAACTGTTCCCGGTATAGTTAATGCCGTCTTTCAGGCCCTCTGGCAAGGATTCAGTAACCACAGGCTTCCTTATATAACAGAAAAAAGAATCGGCTGCAGAAGCCGGCAAATCCCAGGCGATGACCCTGACCCTGAAATCTCCGTACTTGTCAGGAAGAAAGTCATATGTCAGCAGGTCAGCCGCAACAACTGATTTAACGTATTTATTATTCAGATATAAAGAAACAGAATCGGCAAGTGATGCAGAAGCCTTCACGGAGATCTGTTTATAAAGTTCGCCAACTATGGCGTTTTTCAGAGGAA
>CAIMVD010000385.1 GCA_903844815.1 uncultured Bacteroidota bacterium
CATATGCCTGCTGCTTCCTGAAAAAATAAAAGGGATGGAAGGATGCGACTGAATTATGGATCTCAGCATTTGTTCAATATTTTTCTCCGGGTAGTTACTAACCTGTTGGAATTCATCAAGCATGAACACAATATCGTGTCGTATTTCAGAGATAAATCCAAGCAGATTATCGAGACCGAATTGAATATCAGCAGGTGTTTCGACCTGAAGATCAATTGAAGGTTGACCGGTAAGGTTATCAAATGAAAGTCTTGGTCTGAGTGATGAAAGCATGGAGAGCAGCTTCTCAAAAAAGTTTTTTTCATCTCTTTTGAGTCTTATAAGTGCTGATGAAAGGGCATTAAGCATCTGATTACCGTTCATTGTGGGCATAAGGTCTGCATAAATAACCGAATAGGTCTTTAGCTCCTGCTGCATCAGATGACTTACATGTTTAAGCAATCCCGTTTTCCCAATTCTCCGTAGCGATATAAGGGCAACATTTCTACGTGAAGCAATTGCCTTAAGCAAACGTTCTGATTCTTCCTGCCTATCGCAGAAATAATCCGGGGCAACATATCCTCCGGTAATAAATGGATTTATGATCTTTCCTTTCTTATTACGTGTTTTGCGTTACGCAATTTACGTATTATCCCAAAATGATACAAATAAAAGTCGTCTCTCCGTCACTTCGTCTCTCAGTCTCTTAGTCCCTCAGTCTCTCAGTCTCTCATTCCCTCAGTCCCTTAGTCTCTTCGTCTCTCAGTCTCTTCGTCTCTCAGTCTCTTCGTCTCTCAGTGCGCCGTGTGTCGTGCGTCCTTATCACCCCCTCCGCCCCCACCGCCAGCCCTATCCCTGCAATAATAGCCAGCCATACCGGAAGACGGCGGATCCGGATGCTGATAAAGAACCATGGCATGAATAAAACACCATGCAGAAGGTGGTCGAGACGGATCTCCAGTATGTAACCATTGTTCAGTGCATGAGTGCTCAATCCGTTCAGAGGCAACACAACCATCAGGAGGATGAAGGTAATATAGCCACAAAAGACTTTCGAGGGGTAGAAGTGGAGGAATTTAATAAGGGAGCTGGTCATTCTTTTTTAGATAACGTACAGCGTTGTTGTCAATTAGGACAACAACATATATATTGTATCCAACTTCTGTGAAATTTCATTATTGATTTCTGCAGGATTCATAATCATTATGAGTTGATAATAATCTCTCTTGGAGAAATCATTAAATACACCAAGTCTGTTAAAAAACTCCGGAAATATAACATCAAGCCATTCATCTGACAACTTCGCTTTGTGCCACCAATCGTTTTTTAAATCCTTCAGGTATAATGGTACAGTTAAATCCCGAACTGTCTGTTTCATAGTTTCCACAACTTTAGCAGAGCCAATGGATGGATACTTGTGGGCGAGAAGTTTTGCATGGAGATACAATAGTTCTGGTTGTGCAAAATAATTTTCAAGTTCCCGCCTTTCCCAACAAATAATTTTTAGTTTGGGATTGAATTGAAGATTTGGAAGATTATCAAAAATAGCTAATCCTTTTAATTCAGGAAAGATTTCTTGTAATGAAGCAAAATTATTTATTGCAGTTCCAGGAACATTATCTGCTGTATACTGAACATTTGCAACCCTTAGCAAATTCTCAACTTTATGGTTAAGTTTATTGGCAAAATGAAGCAGCATTTGTAAGTCAGTGGAACCTTCAAGGTAGAGAACATGTTTCTTTGCTCTGGCTAAGTAATACTTTTCCCAACCTATTTCAGTCAATGCTTTTCTGATATAGCGAATTTTCTGAGGGGATGAAGTTTCGTTCAATTCAAAAACTTTACTCTCAATCAAAGCAATAACCTTGGATGCTTCAGCTGCTTCATCTAAAACAACTTCAGAATGAGAAGCAATAATAATCTGAGAGTTCAAATCATTAGCAACCTGATTGATGAGTTGAAATGCTTCTCGTTGACGAATGACTTCAAGATGTGCATCAGGCTCGTCAAGTAATAAAATTGTATTTGGGTTTGCATACATATAGGAAAAAAGCAGTAATGTTTGTTGAAAACCCCTTCCCCCAGAGGAAATATCATAACGAATTTTGTCTTCTAAATATTCCAGGTGAATTAGTCCTGTTGCCTTGATAAACTCTGGTTTCAATAGGTCTGCCCCAAACATTGATTTAACGCCCTTGCACAATTTTAGCCACTTTTCTTCCGGATTATACCCCTTAGGATGTGGTGTGTCTGGATAAAGAATTTCATAACAAATATTTCGAAGAACCTCGGCTGTTTTTCCTTCCCCAAGTTTTCTTTCAATTGAACCTTGCGTAAGTTTATCCTCATTGGTGGAAATACCCGACATGGGTTGGAGAAAACCAAAATGAATTCCTCTACCCGAATTATAAAGTTGCGTAATATCTTTTGAGCCACTAATAATTCTACACTGAAATGATTCAGCATTTGAAAATTCAAATTCCGCTTTACAAACCCAATTCTTACCTAATTCCTCACCTTGTAATTCAACTTGTAACTTGACATGCTTTGTCTGTCCAAGTTCGTTCTTTTCAGTTACCTTGCGATTTCTCCATAAATATCGTGCGTCAGCTATTGGACTATTCAACAAATCTTTTCGGTTTATAGTAACCGAGCCATTTTTCCCTAAATCTTTTTTTTGTAAAGCCTGAATAAAATTCGTTACCCCGATTTCCCATAAGCATAAAGCTTGAAATATAGTTGACTTGCCAGAATTGTTTGGTCCAATAACAACGACAGACTGCGAAAGCGGAAAGGAAATCCTCTCCAATTTTTTGAAATTGTTAATTGTTACTTTAGTAATCATATTATACTCTTATCACAATAATCCGTCTAAAGTAATAAAAAATATACTCTTCAATTAGTGTATTACCAACTATGCAATTATTATCTTACAATTTTCTGCGAGTCTACAATAGGTTAAGATATGGAAGACCGCGTGTCTTGCGCTTTTTCAAAACCCCTTCCCAACTTCCGCCCCGATTCCATTCGTTCCCACGAACACCCTGTAGATTAATCCTTTTCCACTGGACTTCTGGTAACGATATCCAATATTAATGAGAGGGTAAAAGGGGGAAATGTCTTTATTTACGGTGTGACCGAAGGTTTTAACGTCGGTCAACACTGATACCACCCACCGGTAAAAAACGGTACCACTTCTTAGTTACCTGATAAAAACGGCAATCTTTCGTTTCCCGAAAGTTTGCTATCATGATCACAACCTTAACCTGCCAACATTGTGGCAAATTGGTGCCACTTAATCCCCGAAACAAGAATCAGAAGTTTTGTTCTTCCAGGGTCTGTCAAAATAATCGTCGATATACAACCAATAAATCAAGAGCCAATAAAAGTGCAAAGTGCCGTTCCTTTCGGCAGGCTCGCAATAAACGATGGCGGGATACTCATCCTGCTCACGAGTATCAGAAGGAATATAGGAAAGCACATCCTTTTGAACGAGACATCGTATACAGAGAGGAGCAGTCTGAGGATAAGGCTGGTTTCATTGTTTCAGGAGGCAGATAATGCAATCGGGAATAGGGTTTAATGTAAGGAACATGGCACCGGGCACCTGGAAGGTAAGGGTCAGCAAACCCGGTTACAAGGCCAGGGAGACTGAGGTCAGTAATCGGTGGTGAACCTGCTTTCTTTTTTACCACGATCCCGAGGCCTCGGGACGGATTAACACAGATTAAGA
>CAIMVD010000386.1 GCA_903844815.1 uncultured Bacteroidota bacterium
AATTGCGTGGAGAGAATTTAAGAAAAAATCGGTAATATTGTCAGTCATTCAAGTTCTCTGAACCTTCATCCCTGAGGGGGGTCAATATGACCGGAAAAGGGGGTCAACATCACCGGAATATCCAATGCACATGATATTTTCTTCAGGTAAGCAATATTAAGGTCTTTCTCATTAATGATGTTAGAAAAACTGTTAATTATTTTCTCATCCGGTTCATCTGGAGAAAAATTAAAATCAAAAACTAATTCGCCCATTAATTCATAAATTTTGAATAAATGTAAACAGGATGAATGAATTAGCTTCGGATTTAACAAGCTAGTAATTCAGGTTGGGAAAGAAGTAAAAGACATAAGGAGAAAGACAAAAGGCGAAAGGCGTGCTTCAGCAAGCTCAGCAGTTAAGGAGAAAGGAGAAAGGGTGTCTTTCAATGATATTACAGAAAACCGATTGGACGGCAGCTGCCATGCCGGAATTTTTCCTGCCGGCAAAGCCTGTCGATGAGTTGCAGGGTAGGGGCACTGCCTTCAATTATTTCGTTCATGGTAAGTTTTCGTACAATATTGTCTATTTCTCCTCCTGAAAAATCATATTTCCGGGCTATCTCCGCAAATTCCTCCTCGGAGAAACAGGGGAACCTGTCGGCCCAGATTTTTTGCTTGACATCCGGTGAAGGATTATCAAGCCTGACCTTAAATAAAAACCGCCGTTCAAACGCTGCATCAAGGTTTCCAATCAGGTTCGTGGTTGCAATCATTATCCCTTTCATGTGCTCCATCTCTTCAAGAATAATGTTCTGCATTGCGTTCATTGTAGTCTCTGCTCCCCGTATGTCACCTGTTTTCCTCTTGTTAAAAATGGCATCTGCCTCGTTGAAAAGCAATACCGGGCAATTCTTTTCCTTACTGACAAGGGTATTGTACCTCACGAAAACCTTCTTTATGAGTTTCTCGCTTTCACCCAGCCACATGCTTTTTACGGAAGCAATGTCAACATGCAGAACGTTCCTGCCTGTTTTTCTCGCGATTTGCATCACACTCTCCGTCTTGCCTGTTCCGGGTCCTCCGTAAAGCATTACTGTAAGACCCATTGGCAAGCCTTTTTCAAGAAGCCTTTTCCGGAGCGATGAAAAGTTTTCCGGTTTCAGCACTGATTCGAGTTCCGATAGCTGTTTCTGACTCTCCCCGGTGAAGTAAAGTATTCTTGGTACTATGTCCTCAAAGGCTGTTACATTTTTGTTCTGCACCTTTCCGGAGTACAGTTCTGCCTCTTCGCCCAGATACAGCTTCAGAGCTTTTTCAGTCAACGAAACTTCAATTTCGTTTAGAAAAGTACCCGATTCAATGTCAAGCAAATCCTCACGCATCAGCAAATTATCTCCTGCCAGCAATTTTCTGAGGAACTGCCTTTTTTCGCGTACGTTGCTGCAAATACTGTCTGCCAGCTCAGAAACTTTTATTTTTCCGTCATGAAATAAAGTACTGCCACAGGTTTCGAAGAAAAGGATTTTTTCAATTGTCGGAATATTGAGATCATTGATATATTTTACCAACGGGAACTGGCTGCTTAGCTGATCATATTTTTCCTCGAAATATTTTATAATACGTAAAGGATTTCCATTTTCCCTGGCAACCTTGTTGATCTGATTGTTGTGCTTCCGGAGAAAGTCGTTTAATTCCGACAGTGATTCTTTGTTTTCCGGTTTTTCATATGAGGTGCCGGACAGTATTGTATCGACGGCATTTGATGTGATCATGAAGTTCTGGCGTATTTTGTTTATCTCATCATCGGTTGACAGAATACCTCTTTCAATTAATGCGTCAAAATCGCCTATATGTCTGAACATCTCTGCCCGGGAAAACTTCAGAGCTTTCGCTATCTGCCCGAAGTTGGCATCATTGTCACCGCCGAAATGGTCGGTTCCATCGTTTGTCAGGATAAACACAGCCGTAAGGAAGACGGCCTGTCGTGGGGTTATTTTGAAACATCCTGCAATGAACTCCTTGGCCAGCTCCAGTTTTTGAGTATCATCATGGGTTTTCTCCTTACCGCTTGCAGAAAGTTCTGTCATGTTGTACCACTTGTCGATTATCTCAACAGCCTCAAGGGTTGAATTTATAACGAGTTTTGCTGTTTCGGGTTCGGGGTTTTCCATAATTCATTATTTTATCACACATCTCATACTGGAATTGTTGTTTTTTTAAGTCAAAACTGAAAAGACAATAGGAAAGGATGTTTTTCATTTTGACTTTAATAAATTTTAATTAAACAACCAGAATCCTCTGTTTCCTGTATATTTTACCGGTCCGTTTGTCGACTTTAGACCATTTAATACTGACCTTGTTATATGTTTCCATTCAGGTTGATGAGAAGTTCTCTCCCCGTAATGGTCACAAAAATGTTCATCATCGCAGAGATGAGGAAACCTCTTCCTGACGGTTTCATATATTTCTTCAGTCGACCGGATTCCTCTGTCAATAAAAGATAGTCCTGAATCTATCAGTTCTCTGTACAGTTTTTGTTCCATCGGGCGTGCCATAATAAACCTCCTTTATAATAATTCATTACTATTTGTACTATAAGACATTTTAATCAAAGCTGGTGTAAATTTCAGAAGATAAATCCGTATTTATTGTTTTAAAACCAGCTTGTAATACTTGCCTTTCGATAATTAAAGAAGTGTGAATGCTGAATAGAATAAGACCGATTCAATGAGTTTTAAGTTTTCAGTTTTTATCTTTCAGTCAATGAAATATGGATTTTGAACATTCAATTCATTATCATTATGCTGGTTTGAATCTGGCGAATCAATTCTTAAACTGACAGCAACACACTTCTTAAAATTTCACTTCCGGAATTACATTGAAACTTCTGTTGTGTAATTATAAATATCAAGTTCCTCCTGAATAATATCAACCCTCTCCTGAAGTCCTTTTATGATTTTTTCCTTTGAGACCTCATCGATCTGCGACCTGTATTTTCTCAATATTTTTTCTCCATAGCTTCCGGTAACATGTTCCCCCTCAAGAGTACAAACTCCCGACCACCATGCGATAAGGCTTTTGTATTCGGACAGGAGAAAAATTCTCTCTTGTATAACCCTGTTACATTCATTAATTGACAATTTCAGTTTTACGAGTTCCCCGGTTTTGTTCAGCAGTTCATCATAAAGTTTCTTAACATCGAATTTTTCAGGGTCCACAGTACCTTCATTGTAACAGTTCTTTACCTCAATTTGAGTTTTGAGCTTTGAAATTTCGCCTGTAAGTTTCTTTTTGTCCTTTAACGCTTTGTGTAATTTCATATAAAAAATGTTTAAATTTCATAATGCTGATGTTCTTCCTGCAGGAGAGAAAAAGAATCTTTCCCTCTTCCTTCCGAAAGCATGACTGCAAAATTCCTAAATATTTTTATGATTATGAAGGTTTAAACTAGCTTGTTTTTGGGAACAGGGTATCTGAATCATCAGCTAACATGTTTAAGATCAAGAAAATCCACAGGATTTCTTATATAGGTAACTGTCTCCCATTTCAGCTTCTTGAGTTCATTGAAATATAGCTCTCCCTCATCTTCCATGCAGAAAGGGACTATCTGTAAGATTGTTTCAGAAGGTATTTCACGTAGCTCTAGTAGTTCATTAAGTCGGGCAACCTGCTTCCTTGCGTCTAATGAACCATAAAGCGGACCATTGCCTGCAAATTCACCCCAGGTAATTGTTTCATAACCAACGCTTAATTTATTCTTCAAATATTCTGAAACTACCAGAATGCAGTTTTTTCCAATGGTTTTAATATGGCCCTCAATATTCCATTGGACTATTTTATGATTTGAAAGCTCATGGGAATGCTTTAATATCAAAGCATGGTGATAAGGTTTCTGTCAAGTTTAATAAGTCTGGGTTCCCCGATGTCTCCGGTTATCTGGTAATGTTCCAATAATCCAGTTGGAACACAATCACTGATCTTATTATTGATTTTGTTGATAATCTGACTCAATTCAACATTATGATTTTCAATTTGATGGCCTTCCCTAAGATTAATTATCCTATTAACCCTGTTAATTACGGTCGACTCATCAGAATCGGAGTAATTCCTGTAAAGTTCTGTTAATTTCTGTATATGCCTTGGTCGGGTCATATGTCTGAATGGAACGCCTTCGACATTAGCCAAAAAGAATCGAAACACAGTCATTTGTTTTGGATTAAGAATTACCGAGCTATCAAGAAAACCCGGGAATCTGAGTGTTTTATAAGAAATAATCAATGGTGAGAGTTCCTTTATAATTCTGGATCGCCCCCTGAAAAGAATCTGATTTCTGACATGGTCAAGGATCTTATAAATCTGTTTGGTAATAGCCGGAGGCACATCTTTTATTTCGAACAGGTCTCTGTGTTCTAAACAAATGTCTCCCGTCCTGAGCCTTAGCAATGCATCATATTTATTCTGGCACATATCAAAGGGGCAACCTTTTGGAGAACTATGAGTCTTTGAGAGAACATCCGAAAGGTTTTCGCATGTCAAAGTAAAAAAAGGCAATGTGGCCAGTTCGTAAATAACGGGGTAAACCGGATCAGCTTCTACAAAATTTTCCCAGGCTGAAGTCTGAATGAAAAAGTTGAGTTTTCCAGATGGATCCCATGAAGAAAACCAGTTTCTTTCATTTGAATGGTCTGTCATTAAACAGACCAGTTCGTCTTTAGGAATATGCCTCTTTGTTCGATAATCCTCACAAAAACCAAAAAGAGTATCCCAGGACAGTGTTTTAAGGTCGATATCAACGACATCAGCAATGCCATTTTCTGTAACATCTTCCTCCCTGACAACAAATTCAACAGGACCTCTGAATTTAAGTATTACATCAGCTATGGCTCCAAAATGTGATGTTGCTACTTCCTCTGAACGAACAAGATGGATCTTCATAATTAATCTTTTTGATAAATGTATTAATTTTAATCGTCATCTTCATACCGACTAATATTAATTTTATCTCCATCTTTCTCTTCAAGATATGTACAAATAGAATCACCGATATTGCTGAAAATAAGAAATGAGTCGCTGAAATTAAAATGCATCGTATTTTCTCTTTTAATGTTCAGTTTTGAAGCAACTTCCATAGCATTCAGATTAGTGCCCACAAAACTGAATTTCCACTTTCCCGACTCTTCAAGTTTATTAATTGTGGATGCAATTTCTTCATATTTTAAGAAATATCTTGAAGAATTTTCAAAACCATCAGTTATGATAACCACATAACACTTTGCTTCATCATCTTCAATCTCGGATCCTATGCCTTTCTGCAGATTTGAAACTTCCATACCAATCGCGTCAAGCAAGGCAGTAGAGCCATCCGGCCGGTAATCTGAGAATGTAATTTCCTTCAAAGATTCCGGAAATACTCTTGAATATATCTGTGAGATATTATTATTAAAGAATGTCATTGAGGTGAAGAATTCCTTTTCCGGGTATCTGGCGGCAAGTTCTTTTATTCTGATTATGTGTTGATTCAGGCCGGCGACTGTTTCCTCAATGACACTATTCATTGATCCTGAACAATCCAGGATTAGGGAATAATATGTTCTGTCTGTTTTCATTATGATAGTTTTGTAATTAATAATTCAAGATTGAACCTACTCCGAAAAGTCTTTTTTTTGCCACGAAGGCGCAAAGGCACGAAGTTGATCCAAGGTAATTGATTAATAATAAGCTAATTGTGAGGCTTAGCGCCTTCGTGTCTTGGTGGCAATTGCATTTATTATCTTTTTCGGAAGGGGCTCAAGATTAGATATTCCGGATTAGTAAATCTGAATGTGTCACGCTTGTTTTCCGTAATTACTAAGATTATGGTCTGATTTCCACTGCTGTCCCCTGCTTAACTGCACCGTACAATTCATCTATTTGTTTGTTTGTGACAGCAATGCAACCCCTGGTCCAGTCCGATAAAAGATGAGCACGGCCCAGCCAGGAAAACCCTTTTGTTAATCCATGAATCATAATTTCGCCACCAGGGTCCCTGCCGGTTTTTGCTGCATACTCAATATCCTCTGAATCAGGATATGAAATCCATAGCGATTTATGAAATTTGCTTTTTTGATTCTTTCCTTTAATAAAGTACTTTCCTTCAGGAGTTTTATTATCACCTGAAAATCTTTTTGCACCGACCGGATCTTTGCCGAGCGAAATATCGTATGACTTGACCAGGTTCCCTTTTGAATATAACTGCAGTTTGCGATTGCTTTTCTCGATAACTATTAAATCAATCTTAACTGAACTGTCTGGCGGTTTATTAAAATCATAGCTCATAATCATTCCTGTCAGAATCAGGACTGCAACTGAAAAAAATAAACAGAACTTTTTCATAACTAATTTCAAATAAGGTTTAATACTGATTTCCTTTAAATATGTTTATTCTTTTCACTGTAGTCTACCTGAGTACTATTAGTCTTGTCAAAGTAGCACATCGCCTTGCAAGAATCTTTCATGATTTCTTTCATTACCGATACATTTTGAAAATTTAAAATTAAGAACAATAAATACTGAAAATCTCAAAAAAACTAGCTGGAAATGTTAAAAGACAATCAAAAATATATTAGAAAACTTTGCATGTCCTTTTCACGGAGAAGGGTTCTTTGTTTCATTGTTTTTTTTGGTTAATTGGTTTAACATCAGAATGGGGTCTTGTGAGTTCAAGAGAGTCCGGAAAATCCGGCAGGTAAATATAAAGGTGAATCACCTGACCCCATTTTAAACCTGATGACATTAATTAAAGGAATAGGGAGTAATACAAATGTTCCTTAGACACAACTGGTAAGAGAGACTATCAGATTTACCAATAACATTTTGTATGACAAAAAGATAAAGAATTTTCCCGATTTTCAGATCAGGTATTACAAACGTAAAAATGGGCCGGTGTATTTGACGGGAAGGTGGTGATATACCTTAACAGCAATCCGGACATTCCGTGTCTGGTTAATACAGTGCTTTATGAAGTCATGCATTAAGTGCAGTCAAAGACAGACAAACAATATAAAAGATATGGTGAATTTACCAGAACCCTTGGATACTGGAATAATCCATTTGAAAAAGAGGCCAGGGCTTTCGCAGATAAGCATTGTGAGGCCTGTATAAAATACCTTGAATCAAAAAATCTAATCAAAAAAGTTTAACTATAATAAATCTCTATCGAATATCACGTTAATGCTTCTGACAGAATATGTTTTTTCAAGGCATTTCCTTCCTATCCCTTTCGGTAATCATGACATTCAAATGTGTTGCTACCGGCTTGGTTTGATCGATTCATATCACATAAAATATTATCCTCAAAATCCTCACTATTGTTTTTGATGCAGGTTAAGCAAAGAGATTGCATCTTAATCAGTTCGCGGTTAATTTCGTATCCGTCATCATCGAAAATCCCGTTAATCTTCCCGGGATCCATTTCGTCAATGTGTCTTCGCCCGTACTTGTCCCTCTTTTCGAGGGCAGAATCAATTTCATAATCACCCAAAGGATGTTTTTTCCCTGAAATACAACTGAAACAACCAAAAGGAGCTGAAGCAGAACCAACTATCCAGATATCTTTTCCACAGCTGCATTTAAGGCCATTTCTGTAAGCATCCATTGCAGCTTCTATCCTGACCCTTAGAACGTTCTCTTTTTGATCAGGATTCTTCTTCAAATGAATTTTTACATACTTATCGATAGAAATTGGTCTCCACATAAATTTAGTATTAAGTTAATAAACAGAATTTTTACATGGGATATCATAATTCAATGTCGTTGACTTAAGCTATAATGGTTTGTAATTCATGTAGTAGAGTTTCTTAGGTCGTTTTTTTCTTTCATTCTTTCTGCC
>CAIMVD010000387.1 GCA_903844815.1 uncultured Bacteroidota bacterium
ATCAACATCGGGCCGATTTATCCAACCGGAACCAAGAACGTGGCCTGCGGCGCAATCGGACTGGAAACCCTGAAAAATGTTTCCGCCAAAGTAAATATGCCTTTCACTGTCATGGGCGGCATCAAAGCCCGCCATATTCCCGATCTGCTGGCCTGCGGCGCCAGAAAAATAGCCATGGTCACCGAAATCACCCAGGCCGAAGACATCAGAGTCCGCACCGCCGAACTGCGCAATCTGTTCAGCGCGGTTTAGCCGCCTCCCGCAATAATTGCCGCATTGCTTCGCTGCGGGCGTGGTCCAGCGCGGTTTTTCCGTTCTTATCGCGGCGGGCTATATCAGCTCCATGCTTTATCAGGAACTGCGCGTGATCAGGAAAGTCCAACATAGCGCACCAGATCAGCGGAGTTTCCATGTCAACATCAGCGGCATTCAGATCAATATTCGGCAGATGCGCAATAAAATCCAACACCCGAATCGGCAGTTGATTGGAAACCGCCAGATGCATAGCCGTCCATTTTGCCGTAGATAGCGCATGGATATCAGCGCCGCGGGACATCAGAAACTTCAGCATGGCAATTTTTTCGTCCGCATGGGCCTTTTCCTGACCGTTTAACACTAATCTCCAATCTTTAAAAAGCGACCAAAGTAACAATGTACAGCCCTCTGTACCGCGCGCATTAAAGAAAGCTCCGAAGAAAGCCAAAACAAGTTCTGAGAAGACAACCCTGGGTGATATTTCACAGCTTGCAGCTTTAAAGGAAGAAATGGAAGAAAAAGAGAACAAAGCTTCCAAGAAATAGAAATATTTGCTAAATTTAGGCTATCAAAAATCTTAATATTATGGATTTCAACATTGAGAGCCGGAATACCAGTACTGTAATTCAGATACAGTCAGAAAAACTTGATACCCACATAGCTCCGGCTCTTAAGTCGGAGCTTGTGCTGGTCTCAGGAAAGGGTGAAAAAAACATCATCCTGGATCTTCAAAACTGCCTCTATTGCGACTCTTCAGGATTGTCTGCTATATTGGTAGCGAACAGATTATGTAAAAATGCCGGAGGAACTTTTGTTCTTTGCGGCCTGAATGAAGCCGTCGAAAGGCTGATTACCATTTCTCAGCTCGACACTGTCCTCAAGATCACAGGATCGGTTGTTGATGCTGAAAAAATGATATCTTAAAACGGCTTGTCTTGCAATGCTCAATGAAACTGACTATTCTTGGTAGCAGTTCCGCGTTGCCTACATCAGAAAGATATCCATCCGCTCATGTGCTCAATGCGCATGAGCGTTTTTATTTGATCGACTGCGGAGAAGGTACCCAGATGCAACTCAGAAAAAACCATATAAGGTTTTCAAGGATAAACCATATATTCATCAGCCATCTTCACGGCGACCATATCTTTGGTCTCTATGGGCTCTTGTCGACATTCAGCCTTATGGGAAGAAAGAGCCCGTTAAGCTTGTATGCTCCATCCAACTACGATCTCATGCTGATATCGCACCTGTCCGATTTTGACATTCACCTGAGTTATGAAATAAACTTTGTCCCTCTCGCAGGAAAAGACCCTGTTGAAATACTCAATGACAAATATCTTACCGTAACATCCTTTCCACTCAAACACAGGGTTCCTTCATTCGGGTTCCTTTTCAGGGAAAAAAATCACGACCGTAATATTATAAAGGAAGCTATCACTACCTATAATATACCAGGAGTAAGGCTTCCTGCAATAAAAAAAGGAGAGGATTTTATAACCGCCAGCGGAACTGTTATAAAAAATGAGGAAATAACAATTCCTCCACCGGTGCCTCTTTCATATGCCTATTGCAGCGACACAAAGTATTTTAAAAGGCTAGCTTCTTTTGTGAAGGACGTGTCCCTTCTATATCATGAAGCCACTTTCGACCAATCAAAGCAGGACCTTGCAGCCGTTACGGGTCATTCCACAACACTCGATGCTGCAAGAACCGCAGTAGAGGCAGGAGCTGGTAAACTAATAATCGGCCACTTCTCTGCAAGATATAAAGACGTTGGTATCCTCCTGAAAGAGGCAAGGTCTGTTTTCCCGAATACCCTCCCTGCTGAAGATGGTATGACCTATAACATCGCAGATATTTCAAACGGATAAAAAAAGAATATCTATCTTTGCAGCCATTTCTTACAAATAATTACAAAGCCTTGCAGGAAAAAATTTTAATACTCGATTTCGGCTCACAGTACACACAATTGATAGCCAGAAGAATCAGGGAAATGAATGTTTATTGTGAAATACATCCCTTTAACCATTTTCCGGTCATTGATAAAACAGTAAGAGGCGTAATATTGTCGGGCAGCCCCGCTTCGGTGAGGGACAAAAATGCTCCGGTTCCTGATCTGAAGGGAATAAAGGGTGTTCTTCCTTTGCTGGGGGTATGTTATGGTGCACAGCACCTGGTTCAAAATTGGGGAGGTGAGGTTCTTCCGTCTGCAAACAGGGAATATGGACGTGCGAGGCTCATTTCAGTAAATGGGAATGACCCTCTTTTTACCGGTATTAACCCCGGGTCTCAGGTCTGGATGTCACATGCCGATACAATAGCACATATTCCTGATGGATACGAGGTATTGGGTTCTACAGCAGACGTGGAGGCAGGTGCTTACAGGATCAAAGGTGAGAAAACATGGGGCATACAGTTCCACCCTGAGGTATACCATACCACCGACGGAGCCCGAATGATAAAGAATTTCGTTGTTGATATTTGTAATTGTACGCAGGACTGGACCCCTGATTCCTTTGCCGAATCAGCAATTGCTAACCTCAGGGTTCAGCTTGGCAACGATAAGGTACTACTTGGGCTTTCAGGTGGCGTTGATTCCTCAGTTGCTGCGTTTCTTCTGCACCGGGCTATTGGATCCAACCTTACCTGTATTTTTGTCGATAACGGTCTTCTCCGGAAAAATGAGTTCGAAAAGGTTATGGAATCGTATCTCGGACTTGGGCTTAATGTAATCGGTGTTGATGCCGGCGATGCTTTTCTCGATGAGCTTGAAGGTATCAGCGATCCTGAAACCAAGAGAAAAATCATTGGCAGGGTATTCATTGAAGTCTTCGATGCTGAGGCTAAAAAGGTTGAAGGAGTAAAGTGGCTTGCCCAGGGTACAATTTATCCCGATGTTATAGAGTCCGTTTCCGTAAACGGTCCGTCGGCAACCATCAAATCTCATCATAACGTTGGCGGACTTCCCGAAAAAATGCATCTGAAAGTTGTTGAACCGCTCAGACTGCTGTTTAAGGATGAGGTGAGAAGGGTAGGAGCGGCGCTTCATCTTCCCGATTTCATACTTAAAAGACATCCATTCCCGGGACCGGGGCTTGCCATACGCCTTTTGGGAAAGATGACAAGAGAGAAACTTGAGATACTTAAGGATGCAGATGAAATCTTCATTGAAGGACTTAAAAAACATGGATTGTATGATTCAGTCTGGCAGGCAGGGGTCATCCTTCTTCCCGTTCTGTCGGTAGGGGTAATGGGCGATGAACGCACCTATGAGAATGCAGTTGCTCTCCGGGCAGTAGTATCGACCGACGGCATGACGGCTGACTGGTCACATCTTCCTTATGAATTTCTTGGTCTTATGTCAAATGAGATTATTAACAGGGTCAAGGGAATAAACAGGGTCGTTTACGATATAAGCTCAAAGCCTCCCGCAACTATTGAATGGGAATAGTTTCATTTTAAAACTTAATAGCACTGAGATTGTTTGTATTTAAACCAGTAAACCGGAAAATGAAAAAACACCTTATAAGAAATCTATTGCCTTTCATGGTTCTTTTAATGTTATCCCTTTCGGCATCATCGCAGGAGCTGAGTGAAGAAACTTTCAAGATAGGAAGGACTTTGGGGTTAATCGACGCCTTTTATGTTGATACGACTAACCTTAATGTACTGGCTGAGAAAGCAATAGTTGAAATGCTCAGAACTCTTGACCCGCATTCAACATATATATCTGCCAAGGATGTAAAGGACATGAATGAGCCCCTTAACGGTAACTTTGAAGGGATCGGAGTTCAGTTTAACCTTCTGCGTGATTCTATTATTATTATAGAACCAATTGCTGGCGGACCATCCGAAAAGGTTGGTATAAGGGCAGGCGACAGGATCCTTACTATAAATAGCGAAAAAGTCACCGGAATATCAATTTCAACTTCCGGGGTAAGAAGCAGGCTGATGGGACCCAAGGGCACAAAAGTCAGTATTGCAGTTTTCAGGAAAGGAGAAAAGGATAAACTTGATTTTACAATTATCCGCGACAAGATACCAATCAACAGCCTCGATGCAGCATATATGCTCGACAGGGAGACAGGATACATTAAACTCAACAAGTTTGCTGCTACCACTGAAAAGGAGTTCACCGATGCAGTAGAACTGCTTAAAAAGAGCAAGATGCAGAATCTTGTTCTCGACCTCAGAGGTAACGGTGGAGGCTATATGGTTGCTGCAACAAATCTGGCGAACCTGTTTTTTCCCGACAGGAAACTCCTTGTATACCTGAGCGGACGGAAGACACCCAGGCAGGATTATAATTCGACCGGCAACGGGATGTTATCTTCAGCGCGTCTGGTAATACTTACCGACGAAACGTCGGCTTCGGCCAGTGAGATACTTGCCGGGGCAATTCAGGACTGGGACAGAGGAGTTATTATGGGAAGAAGGTCTTTCGGAAAAGGACTTGTTCAGAACGGTTTCTATCTTACCGACGGATCGATGATAAGGCTTACAATTGCCCGTTATTATACCCCCTCAGGAAGGTCAATTCAACAACCTTATACTGATGGATATGACAAATATATTGCGAGTTTCATAAAGAGATATTCCGACGGTGAATTGCTTTCAGCCGACAGTATCCGTTTTCCTGATTCTCTTAAATACAAGACCCTTGTTAACAAAAGAATTGTTTATGGCGGCGGCGGAATCATGCCGGATGTGTTCGTAGCTATTGATACTTCATACAATTCATTGTATTTCAGAAGGCTTCTGGGTAAAAATGTACTTAATACATTTATTCTTGATTACTTCGACAAAAACAGATCTATTCTTACTTCAAAGTATAAAACTTTTGAAGATTACAAAGATAATTTCAGTTTCACGCCTGATGAGATAAAAGCCTTAATCGCGAAAGGAGAGTCTGAAGGTATTAAATTCGATGAAGAGCAGTTCAATATTTCTAAGGACGAAATACTTCTTGCATTGAAGGGCCTGCTGGCTACTAATATCTGGCAGATTAGTGAATATTTCAGAATAGTAAATACAAATGATAAGGTTATTGAAAACGCTCTGAATGTCATTTCTGACAAAAAGCGTTATAACGGTATTCTTGGTCAGTAAACAGGGGTAATAAAAAAATGAAATTCGTTGCAAAAACTCTTTACGGGCTTGAACAGGTTCTCGCAGAGGAGCTTATAAATATGGGAGCCGGCGAAGTGCAGGCTGTCAACAGGGCAGTTCTTTTCAAAGGCGATAAGGAATTGTTATACAGGGTTAATTATTGTTCCAGGACAGCCTTGTCGGTACTGATGAACATATCTGATTTCAGGATAAGGTCAAAGGAAGACCTTTACGATGGAAGCTCGCGTATTGAATGGGAACGGTATATGGGTCCTGATGATACATTTTCCGTTGCTCCGGTTGTAAATTCAACTCATTTTGCACATACTGGCTACGCAGGGCTCATTCTTAAGGATGCTGTGGCGGATTATTTCAGGAAGAAGACCGGTCGGCGGCCTTCGGTAAATCCCGGAAATCCGGATATCCTAATTAATCTTCATGTCAGCAACGATCAGGTTTCAGTGTCTCTTGATTCATCTGTAATTCCTTTGTTTAAAAGGGGGTACAGACAGGATCAGACTGCCGCACCCCTCAATGAAGTGCTTGCGGCCGGAATACTTATGATATCGGGTTGGAACGGCAGCGAAACACTTATAGACCCGATGTGCGGTTCAGGCACTTTTCCGGTCGAAGCAGGATTAATATCCTGTAATATTTCCCCAGGAAAATTTAGAAAATTCTTTGGATTTGA
>CAIMVD010000388.1 GCA_903844815.1 uncultured Bacteroidota bacterium
AAAAAAGACATGTCATTCCGACCGAAGCCGCCATGTAAAGTACAATTATATTGAAAGTTGCGTGAGGCGGATGAGGGAGGAACCGAGTTCCGCTTCAGCGGGACGAGCTCACCGAAGGTAATCTTAGTGGGTGGTAATCATACTTCTTATAGTGTCGATCCATTCCAATTATTTAATATTGAATAAATTGAAGAGTTTAATTCCCAACATGTCCGGATTAAAGTTATCATATTTGTTCCTTGGTAATCCGGTGAAAATTCTCATCCATAATATTTATTACTCATTTCCGATACTCATATTAAGTAAAAAGCAAAACACCTGTATCAATGATATTCCGGTATATGGCATTTTTACCATTCGATTTCATTCAGCGGAATATATCCTTCCTGACTTTTGACAATTTGTGCTGTATAAGTTAGCTCCTCTTTAATTAACATATCTATCCCCACTGATGAGTGTTTTGCAACTGTAAATGAACACTCTTACGTCCCGGCTCCACAGTGAGATCTTAATGAACTGGTTGTGAATGATATTCTGAAGGGGCGATATACTTTTTAACGCTGTCTTAAACTGATACCATCCATCGGTAAAAAACGGTACCACTGCTTCCTTACCTGAGAAAAACCGCAATATCCGGAAATTAGATTTTTTTAAAGAATACCAGGAGAATCATTTTGGTCAATTTCGAAAAAATATTACCTTTAAAACTGACTTCACTGAAAGCCAGAGAACTGTATTTAGGTTTCCGGGATGACTGTTTGAGATTTGTATAAAGCTAAAATTAAACCAAATGAAATTGAATCGCAGGAATTTTATTCAAAAAGCCTCGGCCTCAGCGGTGGGGGCCGGAGTATTCTCAATACTTCCCTCAGAAATCTGGAACTCTCCGGTAGCTCCCAGTGATAAGATAAGAATCGGACTGATCGGATGTAAAAGCCAGGGCTTCTGGGACCTTAAATGCCATCTTAACTATGATGATGCTGTATGCGTGGCATTATGTGACGTCGATTCCTCTGTACTTAATGAACGTGCCGCGGAAATTAAGAAGACATATAATCAGAACCCGCTGCTTTACAAGGATTTCAGAAAAATGCTGGAACAAAAGGATCTCGATGCAGTAATTATCGGAACTCCTGACCACTGGCACTGCCTTCAGCTTGTTTATGCCTGCCAGGCAGGAAAAGACGTCTATGTCGAAAAGCCTATGGCTAATACAATTGCAGAATGCAATGTAATGGTTAAAGCCGCCAATTACTACAACAGGATTGTCCAGGTTGGGCAGCAGCAAAGAAGTGGTTTTGTCTTCCAGGAATCAATGAAGATGATTAAAGACGGAACAATAGGGAAACTCAGGAAGGTCAATGTGTGGGGAAATTTCAATTATGGTACGGGATCGGATCCTGTTGCGGATGGTCCGGTTCCTGCCGGAGTCGATTACGATATGTGGCTGGGCCCGGCCCCATCAAGGCCATTCAATATGAACCGTTTTCATGGTTCCTGGCGCCATTTCTGGGATTACGGAGGCGGACTGATGTCGGACTGGGGTGTCCATCTTCTCGACATGGGATTATGGGCAAAAGACCTGGTTCAGGCTCCTTCGCAGGTTTTAACCTATGCTGCCAATTCTTCAACTGAAAAAAAAGTAAGGGATACCTTTGATACAATGACAGTAGTCTATCCAAAAAAAGATTATGTGATAAACTGGGATATGACAGCAGGTGTTCAGCAGGGTCCCTATGAAAAATTATATGGACTGGCTTTTATAGGAGAAAATGCCACTATAGTAACTGACCGAAACAGCTACCGGGTCTTCCCCGAATGGGATGGCGAGAAGAAAACAGGCAAAACTGAAGCAAAAAGTTACAATGAGGGAAAAGAATCTCATCCCCAGCATGCACGTAACTTTCTCGATTGCATAAAGTCGCGCAATACACCGGCATGCCCTCCTGAAACAGGCAGAGTTGCAGCTTTGCATGCGCATATTCCTAACATTTCTGCAAGGATCGGTGAACCAATACTTTTATGGGACGATGCAAACAGTCGTTTTACAAACAGCGAAAAAGCCAATGCTCTGATTAAACCGGAATACCGGGCGCCATGGACATTCCCAAATATCTGATTTTAACTAATATCATTACAAATGCTTACCAGAAGAAAATTCGTGCAGTCAATAACCGCAGGTGTGGCTGCAACACTGATGATTAATCCAATTAATTCACTTGAAATAAAAGGTCGCCGGAAGCTTGGGAAGCTGGGATACATTGAAGGAATTATCGGAAAAGAACTTGACGCAGACTGGAAATCAGCTCTGAAGGAAACAGTAGGATATGGTTATTCAGAGATTGAGATTGGCCGGTACCGTGGCGAGTCGGCAAAATCATTTTTGAGTTACTGCAATGAAACAGGCATCAAACCGGTTGCCGGCGGAACAGTATTTTCAAAGAATATTGATGAGGTAAACAAATCCCTTAATGAGCTGAATGAGCTTGATCTGAAATACGCTGTATTATACTGGCCCTGGCTCGGTAGCGGTCCGTTTAAACTTGAGGACTGTAAAATAAGCTCTGAAATGCTTAACAACATAGGTGAAGCATGTAAAAAACAAGGACTTATCCTTTGCTGGCATAACCATAATAAGGAATTCATTGCCATGGAAGAAGGTTTACCCTTCGATTACCTGATGAATCATACTGATAAAAACCTGGTTAAATGTGAGATTGATATTTACTGGACACAAAAAGGAGGAGCCGATCCGGTTAACATCCTCAAAAAATATAAGGACCGTTATCCGATCCTGCACATGAAAGATATGGCTGCTGGCAATGAACAGGATTTTGCCTGTCCGGGAAGCGGGATAATAGACTTCCCTTCGGTATTGTCAGAGGCTGCAAATCAGGGAATTGAACACTATTTTGTTGAAAGGGATAACGTCGTAAACGGATTGGACTGTCTTAAAACCAGTGCTCAGTATCTGAAAAACTTAAACTTCATCTGATCTCTGAATAAAAAATCTGACTCATGGGTAAAAAATTACTTGTTTTCATTTTCCTTGTGACGACTGCTATCCTGCAAGGTCAGACAATAGTGCAGCTTCCTCATGAAAAGATAAATCCCATTCTGCTTAATTACCACTGGAAGGCACAATGGATTACTCATCCTGATGAATCGCTCCTGGATTATGGAGTTTTTCATTTTAGGAAGAGTTTTAAACTTAATGAACAGCCCGGGAAGTTTATTATTCACATTTCTGCCGATAACAGGTACCGTCTTTTTGTCAATGGGAAGGCTGTATGCTCCGGCCCGGCCCGCTCCGATCCGGAACACTGGTCATTTGAGAGTATCGACATTGCGTCCTTTCTTAAACCAGGGAATAATGTTCTTGCAGCGGTTGTATGGAATTTCGGGGAACTGAAGCCCTGGGCCCAGTTTACAATAAAAACAGCATTTATTGTTCAGGGAAACTCCCCGTCGGAAGAAATTGTCAATACGGATAATTCCTGGAAAGTAATAAAAGATCCTGCTTACTCTCCTGCCGCGGCAAGTTCAAAAGAGACTTCCGGTCAGTTCGTTGTTGTTGGTCCTTGCGACCGGGTTGATGCAGCACTTTACCCGTGGGGCTGGGAAACAACAAATTATAATGACAATAACTGGCTGCCCCCCAGAGCACTTGATAATGGCCATCCCCGTGGAGTTGGAACAGACATTAACTGGGAGCTTACACCACGGAGAATTCCGTTGATGGAACAGTCGTTACAGCAATTTGGCAGTGTTCGCAGGACTTCAGGGGATAAGGTTCCTGAGGGATTTATTGAAGGGAAATCCACATGGACAATAGCACCAAACAAGAAGATAACTGTATTACTCGACCAGGGCGTTCTTACTACCGGCTATCCTGAACTGGTAGTCACAAAAGGAAAAGGAAGCACAATAAAACTTACCTACTCGGAATCGCTCTTTGATTCAAAGGGATCGAAAGGAAACAGGAACGTAATTGAAAACAAATCCATAATCGGATATTCCGATTTTTTCCTGCCCGATGGCTTGCCTGACAGGTTGTTTCGGCCTCTATGGTTCCGAACCTGGCGCTATCTTCAGATGGATATCGAAACCACTGATGAGCCATTGACAGTAAATAGTTTTTCGAGTGAGTTTACAGCCTATCCTTTAAAAGAAAACGCTGTATTTGAATCTGACAAGCCGATTCTTAAAGAAATCTGGAACGTCGGATGGAGAACAGCACGGCTCTGTGCAAATGAAACATATTTTGACTGCCCTTATTACGAGCAGCTTCAATACGTTGGAGATACCCGTATCCAGGCGCTTATTTCGCTTTACGTTTCAGGCGATGACAGGCTGGTACGAAATGCAATCCAAAACCTGAATGAATCGCAGATCTGCGAAGGGCTTACACGAAGCAGGTATCCTTCCGCCAATCCTCAGATTATTCCCCCATTCTCATTGTATTGGGTCGATATGGTGAATGACTACTGGACACTCCGTGACGATCCTGAATTTATAAAGAGTTTCCTGCCCGGGATTGAAAATGTTCTCGGATGGTTTACTGACCGTATCGATGAAAAAACAGGGTTGCTTGGAGTAGTCGAATACTGGAACTTTGTTGACTGGGCAGTGGAATGGCCATGGTCAAATGAAGGCCGTATCGGGGGAGTACCCGCAGGAGGAATGAAAGATGGCAATTCATCTATACTGTCAATGCAATTTGCCTATGCAGCTCAGCGTGCTTCGGAATTATTCAGGTTCTACGGTATGAGTACCGAAGCTGACAAATATGATGTATTAGCTGAAAAAATAACAAAAGCAGTCTATAAAAATTGCTGGGACGAAACACATGGTTATCTGGCCGATACACCATTGAAAAAAGAGTTCAGTATGCATGCACAGATTTTTGGTGTTCTGACAAACACAATACCGGAAATCGAACAAAAAGAATTTGTCAGAAAGTTCATGAATGATAAAAAACTGATTCAGCCAACAATGTATTTCCGGTTTTACCTGACCCAGGCCTTGAAGAAAACAGGTTTGGCCGACAATTACCTCGAAACACTTGGTTTATGGGAGGAGATGCTTCAGAATGGATTGACAACCTTTGCCGAAAATCCTGATCCTGCCCGCTCCGACTGTCATGCCTGGAGCGCCAGTCCCGATTATGATTTTCTAGCAACAGTGGCCGGGATCCGCCCCGGATCGCCAGGTTTTAAAACTGTGGAGATTGCGCCTGCCCTTGGGAAACTATCATTCATCAAAGGGCAAATGCCTCACCCTTCCGGAAACATAATTTTTGATTTAAAAAGGAAAGGAACCGACGGAATAACTGGAGAAGTGATTCTTCCTGAAGGACTAACCGGCAAGTTTACGTGGAATGGAAAAACTATTACTTTACGTTCAAAAACGAAGATCGATTTTTAAGACGGTGGAGAAGCCATTTAATTATAAACCTGAGATTCAAACTTCTTACCGTTGTTTCCTTCTAAACGCTTACTTTTTCTCCATTTTAATCTATTGTTGCTTCAATAGTCTCACCCGCTTTGATTTTTTCGGCCACAAAACTGATTTTAGCGCCATTAAGCTCTTTATGGAGTGCAGGAATTGCCTTTCCATTAAGATGAATTACCGGATATTCGCCATAAAAACGGACTTCCCAGGTATAGTTTTTTTCACCTGACTGATAATTCAAAACGGATTTCTTACTGCCTGAATGGCTAAGGGTGAAAAAGGCATTGCCAATTTTCAGATTTTTCACAGTGAGATCACTGATTACTGCCGGCAGACGCGAAATACTGGCAAGTTTATATTCCGGAGCATCAGGCTCCACTCCCATCAGCCCTTCAACAACATTGCTCACGAGCACAAACGATATTTCGGGATACCTGCCGTCGCCTGTTGTTTTACTGACCGGAAACTGTATGTCGATATTGTCAATCTGATCTTCCATCCACTTCCAGCCAGTCTCGATGCGGTTATTTCTGAAAAAGGTCTCGGCCAGATATGACCGGGCTTCAATATTTGAAGGCCTGCCTGTTTTAGATCCGGCTGATTCATCGACAAAATCAATGTAATTTCCGGTTCTTTCCGAAGGGTCTGCAATCCCCTTCATCAGCATAAACCACGAGTTTTCTTTACCCCAGTTCGTTAAAGCGTTGCCATTCAGGTTGTATCCCCGGACAAGATTTTTCTCCCCCGGCTTAACTGACCATTTCATATTGAAATAGCTTTTCAGGTTCTCAGCCCTGGCCTTGTAACCGGTGTACAGTTTATTATCACCCCTGTCATTTGCCATCATCGCATACGCCCCGAAGGCAGAGTACTGGCAGGCTATTCCATCGCCTGCTTCCACAAGGGGAACGCCCGGTTCTTCGTTGAATGTGGCTGTCCCTTTGAAAATATCGCCGGAACCATCGCCTTCGGCCACTCCGTTTGGCCTCCTGGTGTCATGCAAAGTGACAAATTCATCAACGATGTGCGAATAAAAGCTCCAGAGCGCCGGGTCATCGACGTATTTTCTATCTCCCGTCCACCGGTAGAGCTGATATGCCTTATCAACCAGCTCAAAAGCGGCAGGTACTTCGCGGACGAAGTCAGAATCGCTCCTGCAGTCGAGCCTGAAAGGGCTTCCGTCGAAGTTCAGCGCCCACAACGGATACCATTTACGCCCGGGAGTGGAAGACTTTGCAAATTCACGAAGCATTGTGAAATTTTCAAGCTGTAGGTTCAGCAGGTGGCCTCCCACTGCCTGATGGCAGAAATCGCGCGAATAAAATGCTGTCCTCGAATTATACCCTCCCCAGTAACTTGGTATATAGGGTACATATCCTGAACCCTCACCCCTTTCCCACCTGTCGACAACTCCCGATTTGCCGGTTTGAACATGCGACAGGGCCATCTCAACAGCCCAGATGAAAGCCTTTTCAAGCTTTATGTTCGATGTCATTATCTGAATCCTTTCGGTATCAGCTTTATGGTACGAGTAATTATAACTCCCTGTGTTCAGAAACGTAAATAACAGAATTAACATCATTTTCCAGTGGATATTTTATTAATATTTTTCATCATTATTCTCCCGCATTTTTATCTGCCTGATATCTTTCAACGAATTCACTGATAGAGCGGAATCGGGATGTAACCCTGAAAGTACCAGTTTATTGCCCGATTTACATTCAAACAGGACATTTTTGCCTGTTTTCCGAAGGGTAACATTTTCCAGGTCGACCAATCCGAAATCTGAAATATACATGAAAGCGTCAGAAGCAAGTTTTGCTCCTTCAAAAGCAGTGTTTTGGGTTACGGAGCCCTCACGGAAAGCAAATGTTGAATTTTTGATTGTAAGCTGCAACTGCCTCTCCTCGTCGCCTGTTACACTAAAAGCCTTTAATAACCCTGTTGCCTTTATCTTATTAAACCTTATTGATGTCACTGGCTGACCCGTCTGCCAGAGCCCGTCCATAAAATTATAATTATAAAAATTATCAACCTTGTCAACGGTACAATCTTCGATGAGCCAGTTTCCGCTGAGCAGTTTTGGATTTTCGTCTTTTGGTGAGAAGTGTACAAAAGCAGAAAGCATATTATTGCGGTTCTGTATTTTATGGGAATATTCACCCGGTCCCCAAAGTTCACAATGCTTCACTGTCAGATTATAACATCCCATTCTGAATCCGTTGCATGAGGTGTTTATTTTGCAATCAGAAATAAAAAAATCGCGGTTATCATTTCCTGCAAACGAGTCGTCGCCCGTTCGGAAATCGCACCCTGTGACTGTAAAATTATCACAAAACCGGGTGTGCAGTCCGTCATGACCGCCGTGGATTGTAACATTTGTTACAATTCCAAGGGAACAATGCCTGCAGTTGATGGCATAGTTTGCAGAATTTTCAATCTTAATACCTTCAATTTTAATATTCCTGCAATTGATCAGCTTTATACAGTGCGGGCCCCTGAAACCTTCTTCTCCTTTCGGATTGTAACAATCCACTCCGTCAATAGCTCCTTCACCCTCTATTGCAATTTCAGAAATGTCACGGCCATAGATAAAAGCATCGTTCTTATAATCAGTATATTTATCGCTTCCCTGAAGAACAACACCTTTT
>CAIMVD010000389.1 GCA_903844815.1 uncultured Bacteroidota bacterium
CATAAGGAACTTGATGATTCCTATGAGAATGTAATCGGCAAACTGGTCATTATGTCGATACATCCGGAGGAGTGGAGCTGGTGAGGAGGACTGAGGGACTAAGAGACTGAGAGACTGAGGGACTGAGAGACGAAGAGACTAAGAGACTGAGAGACAATTAATAAAGATAAGACATTGAACCTTGAACCTTGAACCTTGAACTTTGAACCTTGAACTTCAAACCTTGAACTTGAACGCGGAACCGGAACCGCGAAACGATAAACGATAAACGATAAACGATAAACGGGAAATGGGGATTATGTCTTGCGGTCATGCGGTCATGCGGTCATGCGGTCATGCAGTCTCAACATAAAGACGACTTGCACGACAAAACCAAATATTACCGAATGCTTACTTCCTACTTAACAATAATATTATGATTTCCCGTAGGATCTTGTGGACCTGTTGAACGTCCATCTTCAAATGCTATTTCACCTAAATGATACCCTCTAAAATCATGTAGCTCAAATCTCCCATGAGCATTTTCAAAATCAATTGAGAGATAAGAACTTTTCCCTCTATTCATTGATTTAAAAATTTGTCTAAATTGGCCGGAATTTTTATTTTTTTTCGTAATGATTTCATCAAACTTCCAGCCATTAATTTCTGCAACTATTGTACCAATCTCCATCAGCTCTTCTTTCTTTTCTCTGTTCCCTGAAGTGCTTTGTGGAAATCTATGCAAATCAAGGGTCCTTCTGGTATCAGAATTCCAAATAGGTTTTTCATATGGAATCCATTTTGTTTTTGAGAATATTATCCGCTTTTTCAATTCAGACAGGTAACTTCGATGAATAGTAAAACTCTCATCAGAGTAAATATTTTCTAAACGGACTGATTTTGAAGTCAATCCCAAATCTTTTGTTAAAGTTACATACTCGCAATTAATAAAATCAACACAGTGATCTTTATGTATAGTAAAACTTAAGCAAGGAGACTTTGTAAGATATGCTTCTAAAAGGAGGATAGAATAATTTTTACCGATTGCAATTTCCATTCCTTTATCTTTCTCCTCTTTTCTAATGATATCTTCAACCGCAGAAGGTCTATTTTCTAACCGGTTGGCTATAAAATCCAGTAAAAGTATTTTATCATCCCCTTTCGATGCTCTTAAGTGGTCTACCAGGGAGCGCGATCCAGCAATAGGCTTCTTTTCGAAATCTTTTGGAACTCGAATTTTTGTTATTTCATAGTATTTAAGCTCCCTATTAACACCTAATAGTTGTTTTATTATTCCCAAATTTTCCAGAATTACAACACCTTCAGCGTTAATGGATAAATCATTTAGAAAGGAGAACATATTACAAAACTATTTTACTTAGGTTATTTTCCCATTCATCGAAAAATCCTGACGGCCAATCATCCATTTTTCCATCAGGATAGATAATTAGTTTTTCATAAAATCTTGTTTCAATGCCATCTTCATTGTCTGAGGTGAAGTAATATATGACAATGTTGTCTGGTTCCACCCTACCGAAAACTTCATCGCCTTTTACAAGAACTCTAATTCCATTAAGTAAATGGTCACTATGTGTTTCAATAATTATCTGAATCCCATTATCAGCTGCTAATGCAAGAAGTGTCCCGATTTTTGATTGAGCTGCTGGATGCAAATGTGCTTCAGGGTTCTCTATAAGTATTAGGGAACCAGGTTTAGCCGAAAGAACAGCAAGTATAATTGGCAGAACATATGAAAACCCGAATCCAACATTTACGGGTGAAAAATCATATCCCTTAAATTTCCCCCTTTTAAATGAATAAGAAAGTTCAAGTTTATCAGGGGATATTTCAGAGGCTGCAATTTGCGCACCTTCAAAGGTAATTTCACTAAGCCACGCACTAACATTCTCATAAATTAAATCTGATTCTGCATCGGGATGTTTTAAGTTTTTGACTGGAATAGGTATTTGGTCCCTCAGACATTTAAACAAGTATGAGGCAGTAAGTTCTCCAGCACCCAAACCTAATCTGCCTTTATGATTATGTGATTGACTTTTTGAATATTCCGATCTTGGTCCTAACCTTTCTGCATCTAAATATATAAATTCTTCCTTAAAAAGAGGTATAGAATTTAAATCTACAGGCTTGTGGATTTTGCAAATTAGGTTCTCATCTTTTGACCCTGCTTCAATGTTAGCAACAAAGATCTTATCACTTTCAAACTCAAATGATATTGTAATAACGGGAGAGTCAGAAATAGCATAACGTATAGCATTTCCATTGATAAGTTTTACCAATTCTCCATTAAGCAATACTTTACCCTGTGCTTCCAAAAATTTTGTGTCATAACTCTGGCGCAACATTAACAATGCCTGTATGATACTTGATTTCCCCATCCCGTTGATCCCTGTAATCAGGGTTAACGGTTTCAACTCTAACTCAAGATTATCAAAACACTTAAAATTATTCAAAATGAGATTCTGTATCATAATTCGTTTTTGATAAATTGTTCTAAAAGATTGAAGCGCTTATTTACATTTGTAATTGAAGACGTTGTATTGTCAATAGCGTTTTGAAAATCAATACTGCCATTTAAAAATTTCTCATAATTAAAATAAAATGCGGATTTTTTTTTAAGTAGTATTCGAAATTCATTATCCGTTAAATTACTAATATTCCATGATAAAGTATCGAACAATGCTTTATTTGGAATCCTTCCTCTGGGTTTGCCGGATGATTCAATTCTATAGAAACAATAACTTCCAAGTAAGGCAAATGTCCGGGCCATGGTAGTTATGAAAAGTTCATGTACTTTGCCTCTCGCTATTTCATCTGTATCTGCTAATTTCAACATTCCCTTTCGAAGAAAATCATCCATATCACCAGCATATTCTTTAAAGAACCAATGAAAGGAGATAAATCGTGTAACATACTCTCTGTCATCCATCCGCCTTGGACTTACACAACCGTTTGTTGATATAATAAACGCTTTTTCAGAAGCTAACTCCTTCGTAAATTCAGAAACAGGTCCTCGAAAGACAGCATTTCTTACTTCTTGCATTTTAAGTTTTAAGCCAAGGGTATTGATTCGATTAAAGATATTATATTTAACAGCAAGAGGAGTGCCTGGATTGATAATGTATGCTTCAATCGGGGAGTCAAGAATTCTTCTCTTCATCGAAAAGGGGAGGTCAATAAATGAACCATTTGAAAATTCTTTACCAAGATATTCCAGATGCTGTAATCTAAATCCTGGCTCTTCTTTCTCACTAATGAACTGAAATAAGGTACTAAGTCGTTGTAAACCATCAATTACCTGCCATATTCTTTCACTACCATCAAAATAGAATAGAGGTAATGGTAGTTTAATCATTAATGATTCAATGAGTAAACTCTTTCTTCTAATATCCCACAAATTTGGAAATCGCTGTAGATCATTTTCTTCTGCAATTTCGAGTTTGTCATTTTCTATCATTTTGACAACTTCCTCTACAGTTAGATGCTCCAGGCGAATATCTACATCTTCCGGATCGTATTTTGCCTCATAATTGCTGTATTTTGTTCGTTTCATTAGAATATTAAACTCCTGACTGTTTTTTATTTAAACCTGTTGTTCTCTTCATGGCAACAAAATTATCTTTTAAATCTTTAATATTAAACTAAATGCTATCATTTTGTATATGCCTGAATTTTATAAACATTGTCTAAAAGTAAACATTTTTTCTTTTTCAATGCTCCAGATTATTATGTGCTATTTAATTTTAAGTACCATTTCTTATGATAATTAATATTGTTGTGCGGTTGTTCTCGTCACAATAACATGAGCCTACATAAAAGATTTGCATGAGCTGCATTATTTGCAAAACGTAACTTAGTTTTAGACCTTCATCGATAAAACCCGTCTCAAGCCGTTACTAAGTCCCTAAGCCCCTTAATCATAAAAACTTCCGGCATTTATTCTTTCTCAAACCGTCCCTCAGTCCCTAAGTCTCTCAGTCATTTTCTCAACCCGAAACAAATCCTTAATAATGATGAACTCCTTCAGCAAATTCCTCCACTCCAACCCCTCGAAAGTCTTTTGGGGCTACATCATTTTCATCCTACTGAGGGCTGGCAGTGGCGGCAGAGGGAGTGCAGTATTTTCTTACTTATAGGGCGTTTAATGTGAATGATATGATATCTAATGTCATCGGAATGATGCTGGGGTTGGGGGTGATGGGGAGACTAAGAGACGGAGGGACTAAAAGACTGAGAGACTGAGGGACTGAGAGACGAAGAGACGGAGTGACTAAGAGACTAAGAGACGAAGGGACTAAGAGACTGAGAGACTGAGAGACGAAGAGAAGGACTTAGAGACTGAGAGACGGAGTGACTAAGAGACGTCTCTAAAAGCAAATTATCTAATACACTGTACAATTTCCCAAGACGTCCCTAAGTCCCTCAGTAGTAATTACTTCAGCCAAAATTTCCAGTTTAAGAAGTCCCTAAGTCCCTTCGTCTCTGAGTCCCTCAGTCACAAATACTTCAGGTACAATTCCCGTCCCAAAACGTCCCTAAGTCTCTTAGTCTCTAAGTCCCTCAGTCATCTTCTCAACCCGACCCATCTACGTAATAAGAATGAACTCCTTCATCAAATTCCTCCACTCCAACCCTTCAAAACTCTTCTGGGGCTATATTGCCTTCATCCTCCTGATGGCAGTAATGCCTCTGAACGGGTTGAACAGTCATGCCCTGAATAATGTTTACATAGTGGAGATCCGTCTCGACCACCTGCTGCATGGGATCCTTTTCCTCCCCTGGTTTTTTATAAGCATACACATTTACGGGCTGCCGGTATGGGTGGC
>CAIMVD010000390.1 GCA_903844815.1 uncultured Bacteroidota bacterium
AGAATATAACCAAATTGCCACATGTGTATCTAAAAAAATCATGCTTTCCACTCCTTCTCCCAATCGTTGTATATTATTTCATCAGGCTTGCAGTTCATAACTTCCCTTTTTTTAAGGTTAGCAAGCTTTAATTTTGGTTGCTCAATAATAATTTTCAAGACCTTGTTTTTTCTTTTTATTTCAATTGGCTTCCCTGTTAAAATCACCTGATCTAAAAGATTGTATAAATTCTGCCTTAATTCCGATGGTGTTATCATAATTCTATATTTTTACAAAGATATAATTAGCGTACGTAATAAACAAATACAAACGTACGTAAAAATTTTCAAGCGATTTTTACGGGTTCAGTATCCGGGGTAGCCGACTGATCATATAAAGCGGTAAAATTTTGTATATTTGTTTAAAAAATAGCTGCATGCGCTATCTCGATCCTAAAAATGACCTGACATTCAGGAAGATCTTCGGACAGCACCCATTGCTGCTAAAGAGCTTTTTGAACGCGATACTGCCTCTTCCCGTTCCCATTAAGGATCTTGAATATCTTCCTGCCGATCTGGTTCCTGAAGTCCCGTTACTCAAGTACTCAATTGTTGATGTTTGCTGCATCGACGATAACGGACGGCAGTTTATTGTCGAAATGCAAATGCTGTGAACCCTACGTGTCCCTCTCTGTGTAACTAAAAAAAGTACAAGATTAATAAAATAGATATGTTTCCTGAAGATTTTATAAAACGCATATTAACGCAGAAATATATTGGCTCAGAATCACTTCTGAAGGCGCTGGGCGAGCCTTCTCCCGTCAGCATCAGGGTAAATGCCCGGAAGTGGGGAAGGGTTCCCCTGAATTCGGAACAAGTTCCCTGGTCTTCCTCAGGATATTACCTTGGAGAAAGGCCATCATATACGCTTGATCCCTTGTTTCATTCGGGCTGTTACTATCCCCAGGAAGCGTCGGGAATGTTTCTTGAAGAGGCTGTAAAACAGGCTGTTCCGTCGCTGGATAATGTTAGAATTCTCGACCTTTGCGGGGCTCCGGGCGGCAAGACCCTCCTGCTTTCCGATCTGCTTGGAAGTGGTGGTTTGCTGGTGTCGAATGAGGTAATCAGGCAGAGGGCTTCGGTTCTGGCTGAGACTGTTACAAAGTGGGGTCTCGGTAATACAATTGTGACCCAATCTGATCCTTACCGTTTCGGAAACCTGCCAGGATTTTTTGATATTATCCTGGCCGATGCTCCCTGCTCAGGCGAGGGTATGTTCAGGACAGATGTTGCTGTAAACGAATGGTCGGAGTCCAATACAGTCCATTGTGCAGAACGGCAGAAGAGAATAATTATGGATGTGTGGCCTGCCCTGAAAGAGAACGGTGTTCTTATTTACAGTACCTGTACTTTTAACCCGGGGGAGAATGAAGAAAATATCAGATGGCTCACTGAAAAACAGGAAGCAGAGTGCCTGAGACTGGACGTATCAGGCTTTAATGGAATTACTGAGATTGACTACCAGGGCATATACGGATATGGTTTTCATCCCGGTAAAATTCGGGGAGAAGGATTTTTTATTTCGGTAATAAGGAAAAGAGAAACAACGAATGAAAAACCATCAAGGGAAAGGCTTAAAGCCGAGTTTAAACCAACCAAAGGGGATATAGCCACAGCTGTAAGGTGGTCGGATTTTTCACCCGACAGGCTTCTAAGGCCGGGAGATGATCTTTTTGCAATACCCTGTGATACTGATGTCTATCTGAATTTGTATAACAATCTTAAAGTTGTAAAGCCGGGAACAAGGCTCTTCACAGTTAAGAACACCGATTATCTTCCCTCTCATGAACTTGCCTTATCGGTCAATATTAAAAAGGAAATGGTCCCCAGCGCAGCAGTTAACCACGGTGATGCTGTTTCATATCTTCAAAGAAATAATTTTCCCCTGAAAGCTGAGGCAAGGGGCTGGAATATTATAAAATATGAAGGAGTGAACCTTGGATTTATAAACAATATAGGCTCAAGGTTCAATAATTATTTCCCTGTTGAATGGAGGATACGCATGAACATCCCGGGTCCGGGCGATTTCAGAATAATAGAATGGGAAGAAGATGGAGCTGCGAAACAGTGATTTTCAGATCTTCATAAAGCCTGTCGGGCCTGCCTGTAACCTGAATTGCAGCTACTGCTATTATCTCGGCAAAAAAAAGTTGTTTAAAGGGTCCCATTCAGGAGTCATGCAATATGAGATTCTGGAAAGGTATATTAAACAACATATTGAAGCCAGCTCTGGAAAGTATATCAATTTCTCGTGGCATGGAGGAGAACCGCTTCTTGCAGGAATTGATTTTTTCAGAAAAGCAGTTGAGATCCAGAAAAGGAACAAACCGGAAGGCAGGGAGATAACAAACGGTATTCAGACCAACGGAACGCTACTCGATGATGAATGGTGCAGGTTCCTTTCGGAGGAACAGTTCAGTGTTGGAATAAGTCTCGACGGACCAGGAAAGCTGCATGATTCAAACCGGCGCATGAAAGATGGTACCGGCACTTTTGAAGAGGTTATCAGAGGTTTTAACCTGCTTCAGATGTATGGAGTAACACCTGAGATTCTCTGTGTCGTGAGTTCAGTGACTGTCGGATATCCTCTGGACATATATAATCTTTTCAGGAAGCTCGGGGCTGAATATATTGCCTTTCTTCCTCTTGTTGAGACTGATACGGAATCTAAATCGGGAGTTAGCAGAAATACGGTACCTTCACTGGAATTCGGATTTTTCCTGTGCCGGATTTTCGATGAATGGGTTGAGAAAGATATTGGACGGATTAAGGTTCAGATCTTTGAGGAAGCAGCCAGGAGTGCATTCGGACAGGAGCATACGCTTTGTATTTTTAAAGCTGAATGCGGCGGCGTGCCTGTTGTAGAGCATAACGGTGATTTCTTTCAATGCGACCATTATGTTGATGAGGCTCATAAGACTGGGAACATTTTAAATGATTCACTGAAATCGCTCCTTGACGGGGAAAGGCAACGAGCCTTTGGCGCTTTCAAATCCTCAACCCTTCCAAAGTTTTGTATCGACTGTGAAGTGAGGTCAATGTGCAACGGTGAGTGTCCGAAGAACAGGATAGCCATTGCTCCCGATGGGGAATCAGGCCTGAACTATCTGTGCGAAGGATATAAATATTTCTTTAACCATTGCCGGCCATTTGTAGAGGTAGTGGCGGAGGAATGGAAGAAGAACAATAAATCCATCGGTTAAGCTCCCTACTTGGGCATAACCGTCAGGCTAAGATTTCAATGGGAAAAACGGAGATTGAATAACTCTCCCCTCCTTTTTCGGGATGACAAATTTTCTGTGTACATGAGGGGGGAAGGAAGTAGCGGCGATTCAATAGTCATTTTATCAGAAAATCGCATTCAGGTGAATCGCCGCTGCTTCCTTCCCCCCTTGTCCTCCCAAAAACCCATGTCATCCCGAATTCTTTCGCTTAAAAAAATTAATTATTAAACCGAAATCCGTCAAGCGGAAGAATGAGGGATCTCTCAATTCTAAACAGATTACAGAAGTATTATACTAAGTAAAATGTGTATAAAGATTAGCTTTTAAAGGAGGGGTGGCCGGACTACTTAATAATCAATAAGATGAAAGGCTACTGCCGGCCGGGGTGGTTGATTAGCAAATTCATGGATTTTAGAATGTTCCATAATGCTGGTTCAGTAGAAGAGGACCTGTTGCTAAGAGATTATCTATAAGATTGAGCCTGCTCCGAAAAGTCTTTTTTTGCCACCAAGGCGCAAAGGCACGAAGACACTCCAAGGTAATTCATTGATATTATGCACTTTGTGAACCTTAGCGTCTTCGTGTCTTTGTGGCAATTGTATTTATTATCCTTTTCAGAGTGGGCTCAAGATTTAAGGTTCATTCTTTTAAATAAGTTATTGGTTTGCATAATTACGAAGGTAGGAATAAAGGAAAGAATCAACCACCCCGGCCGGGAAATAAATCTTGTAACAATCATATAATCAATTGTCCCGGCCACCCCCTCCTTTAAAAGGAGGGGTGAGTTATAGTCTTATAATTTGACCATAATAATCCGGTAGTCTTACTTTAACCTAATTGCAATCTGTTTTCAGACTACTTAGCTTGAAGGTTATGCCCTGTGGGGTAGGTGGATTTTTGAATGGAAGAAACTTTAATTATTTCAATTTTTCCTTAAAAAATCCAATCGTCCTTCCCCATGCCAGTTTGGCTGCTTCGGGATTATATCGTTCCGCATTTGAGTCATTGTTGAAAGCATGTGAGGCGCCTTCGTAGATAAAGATCTTGTATTCCTTGTTGTATTTCTTAAGAGCCTCTTCAAATGCCGGGATACCCGCATTTATCCTTTCGTCATTGCTTGCATAATGAGCCATTACCGGAGCCTTGATCCTGGCAACGTCAGCTTCTGCAGGCTGCATTCCGTAGTATGGAACAGCGGCATCGAGATCAGGTGCGTTCACAGCAACCTGGTTTGTCATTGCACCCCCCCAGCAGAATCCTGTGCAGCCAACCTTCCCGGTTGTAAGCGGACTGGTTTTAAGGTATTTAACAGCAGCCACAAAGTTTTTGGTAGTCTTCTCTGGTTCAAGCTTTTTAAACATCTCTCCCACATTGCTGATATCTTCAGGAGTACCTCCCAAAGGAGAAAGTGCGTCAGGAGCCAGGGCAAGGAATCCCTCTTTTGCCATTCTTTTAGCAACATCGCGGATATGAGGAACGAGTCCCCTGTTCTCGTGGATAACTATTACCGCTGCAAACTTTTTCCCTTTTTTGGGATAAGCCTGAAAAGCTTTCATTTCACCTGTCTCCCCCGGGTAAGTAATGAATCCGGTAATAAGATCAGGATCATCCTGCTGGAATTCTCCAGGTATCAGGTCGTCTTTTTCCAGCACAGGAAGGATCGCTAATGCAGCAGCAGTTCCTCCGGCCGTAAGAACAAGTTCTTTCAGGAACATCCGGCGGTCTATACTGCCTCGCTTGTACTTGTCATAGAGAGTTGTGACTTTTTCATTCATGATTGAATAGTTTTAGGCATTTATCACTTGAGATATCTTATCGGGAAATTAATTTCTACATTTGTCAGGGATCCTTAAAATGCATGGGAACAATTTAAGAAAAAAATGGATTCATGCAAACTAAATTTCAGGCTATTCAGAGTTAAAAAAATAAAAATGAAGCAGGATATCGAAATAGCCCAGGAGGCGAAGATAAAACCAATAGAAGAGATTGCAGCCTTACTCGGAATAGGGAGGGATGACCTTGAGTTTTACGGCAAATACAAGGCCAAGATTCCCATCAGTTTCATAGATGAAGAGCGTATTAAGAAGTCAAAGCTGATCCTGGTTACCGCCATTACTCCAACTCCTGCAGGAGAAGGTAAGACAACCACCTCCATTGCTCTTGCCCAGGCGCTTAACCTTGCAGGAAAGAAAACAACAGTTGTCCTTCGCGAACCATCGCTGGGCCCGGTATTTGGTATCAAGGGCGGAGCTGCCGGTGGTGGGTATTCGCAGGTCATCCCTATGGAGGATATAAACCTTCATTTCACAGGCGATCTTTCGGCTGTTGAAAAAGCACATAATCTTCTGGCGGCACTTATAGATAATAATATCCAGTTGAAGGAAGGCAACCTTGGGATCGATCCGCGTACAATTGAGTGGAAAAGGGTGATGGATATGAACGAGCGATCGCTGCGCGACATAATAATTGGGTTGGGAGGCCCGAAGGAAGGAGTTCCCAGGCAATCGGGATTCAATATCACGGCAGCTTCTGAAGTAATGGCCACACTTTGCGTGGCGAAAAATATTTTGGATCTGAAGGAGCGACTTGGTAATATCTTTGTAGGTTATACCTACGATGAAAAGCCGGTATTTGCCCGCGACCTGAAAGCTCAGGGAGCTATGGCCGCACTGCTGCGTGACGCAATAAAGCCTAATCTGGTTCAGACTCTGGAAGGTACACCGGCAATAATTCACGGGGGACCATTTGCCAATATTGCCCAGGGGACGAACAGCATAATTGCCACAAAAACAGGGTTGTCGCTAAGTGATTTTGTCGTTACTGAAGCCGGGTTTGCCAGCGAACTCGGAGCAGAAAAGTTCTTTAATATAAAATCGCAGTTCGGTGCGCTAAATACAAATGCCGTTGTAATAGTTGCCACTATCCGGGCGCTTAAATATCACGGAGGAGCAAAACTGTCTTCGATTAAGACGGAGGATAAGGATGCCCTCAGGAAAGGTTTCGGCAACCTCGACAAGCACATTGAGAATATGAGGTATTATGGTTTTAATCCTGTGATCGCAATAAACAGGTTTGATTCAGATACAAAGGCTGAGATCGAACTGCTTTATGAGCATTGTGAAGCCCAGGGTGTGACGGTGGCTCTAAATGAAGGCTGGGCAAAGGGAGGAATGGGTGCCATGGACCTTGCACAAAAAGTACTGGATGCTATTGACAGATGTACTGACTGTTTTAAACCATTATACGATCTTTCGTGGTCATATGAAAAGAAGATTTTTACTATCTGCACCATGATGTATGGCGCTGCCCATGTCGAATATTCCTTACAGGCTAAACTACAACTGGAAAAGATAGAGAAACTTGGATTAGGCAACCTTGCGGTTTGTATTGCAAAGACCCAGAAATCACTTTCAGATGACCAGTATAAAAAAGGAAGACCTATAGGGTTTACTGTTAAAATCAGAGAGATAGAATTATCTTCAGGAGCCGGATTCATCGTCCCTATAGCCGGTACAATAATGCGTATGCCGGGATTGCCATCAAAACCCTCTGCCGAAAACATCGACATTGACAGTAACGGATTGATAACAGGTTTGTTCTGATGAACGGATCTGTTTCGGGGATAATACTTGCCGGCGGAGCAAACAAAAGGTTCGGCGGCCTGATAAAGTCGAACATTGTTGTTGACGGAGAGACAATTGTTTCAGGCATTATCGAGAAATTATCCGTTTTCTTCGAAGAGATAATAGTTGTCACAAATAGCCCGGAAGAATTCTCACAATATCAGGGAATAAAAATTACCGGCGACATTTTTATAAATTCAGGACCACTCGGGGGTATACATTCGGGTATGAAGTTGTCGTCGAATGAGGCAGTTTTTGTTTTTGCAGGCGACATGCCATTGCTCGACACCGGAATTATCCGAAGACAGATAGACGTATGGAAAAGCAATTCCTACGACATTCTGGTTCCACGTATCGGAGAAAACATAGAGCCCCTTCACTCAATCTACAGCAAATCGGTTCTTCCTTTACTCGAGGAGTATTTGTCGGGAAGGAATATTTGTGCCGTCAGGGATTTTTTCAGGCTGGTTAATGTTGGTTATTTCGATCCCGGGGAAAATGAAGAATCCGTAAGGGCATTTACTAACGTCAATTATCCATCCGATCTCGAAGCATTAACCAGGAACAGGAAAGGGTGTTGAACTCAGGTTGTTTTTATTAATGAGGGCGTATCAAAAGTACCTGGAAAAATGAGAAAATCGAGATGTAATTTTTGACTTTTGAGACAGCCTCTGTACAAATATCCAAATTTTACTAACTTTATCTCAATTATCAATTCAGAATTAGAGTTATGAAGAGAACATTATTTTATCTGATTATGCTGAGCTTTTCGTTTTCAGCCTGCACGAAACTGAGTAAGTATGAAGGTGTCCCATTCACCGAAAAGGAGCCCCGCGACTGGGAAAATCCGGCTGTATTTAACATTAACCGGGAAGATCCTGTTGCCTCCCTTCTCAGTTACCCCGATGAAAAGAGTGCACTTTCTGCTGTCAGGTCAGAATCTCCAAACTATCTTACTCTTGACGGGCTATGGAAATTTAACTATTCCGGCACTCCGGAGGATCGTCCATTCTGGTTCTTTAAGAACGATTATGATACTCGCGACTGGAAAGAGATTGATGTCCCTTCAAACTGGCAGATGAGAGGATATGATGTTCCTGTTTACACAAATATTCCATATCCTTTTGTTGCATACAGGGAAATTTTCGGGATCAGAAAGCAAAAGAACCCTGAGAATCCTTCTGAACCTGTAGCCGGTGCTTTGACTGCCCCAGGATCGGTAAATCCTAAAGCTCCCGGAATAGTTCCTCCGAATATCCCTCATGACTGGAATCCCGTGGGATCCTATAAGAGAGAGTTTGAAATTCCGGCAGGATGGAACGCGAAAGAGGTGTTTCTCCATTTTGGCGCCGTGAGCTCGGCCTTTTATGTCTGGGTGAACGGGGAAATGGTCGGATATAATGAGGACAGTAAAGTTCCTGCAGAGTTTAATATTACAAAATACCTGAAAAACGGAACCAATACTGTCTCCGTTGAAGTGTACAGGTGGAGCGATGGCAGTTATCTTGAGGATCAGGATTTCTTCAGGCTTAGCGGGATACAGCGCAGTGTCTTTCTTCATGCACGGCCAAAGGCTCATATAAAAGATTTTTATGCAAAAAGCGAACTCGAGAGTAATTACAGGGACGGTCGCCTTAATCTTGATGTTACTGTCAGTAATTCAGAATCAGGCAGAGGCGAATTCACCCTTGAAACAGCATTATTCGACGGAGCAAGTGAGATTTACCGGGAAGCACGGGATGTTAAAATTGAAGAAAGTAAGAGTATTGTTAATTTTTCAAAAAACTTTCCTGAGATTAAAAAATGGACTGCTGAGACCCCGAATCTGTATTCACTTGTGATCAGCCTTAAAGGAAATGATGGGAATACCCTGGAAAGCGTAAGTTCCAGGATCGGATTCAGGACTGTTGAAATCACAAACGGACAGTTGCTTGTGAACGGTGTAGCTATCATGATAAAAGGTACCAACATGCATGAGCATGACGATATTAACGGACATGTTATTGATGAAGCCATGATCCTTAAGGACATTCGTGTAATGAAAACCAATAATATCAATGCTGTGAGGACTTCACATTATCCCCAGCAGGAGTTGTGGTACGATATGTGCGACAAATACGGACTTTACCTTGTCGATGAAGCGGATATTGAATCTCATGGTATGGGTTATGACAAGGATGTTACTCTTGCCGACAAACCTGAGTGGGAAGCTGCACACCTCGACAGGATGCAGAGAATGGTAGAGAGGGATAAGAATCACCCTTCAGTAATCATTTGGTCAATGGGTAATGAGGCAGGCGACGGGCGCAATTTCCTTAATGGCTATAAATGGATCAAAAACAGGGATAATACCCGGCCGGTTCAGTATGAACGGGCTGAAAAAGAAACAAATGCTCCTGAAAGACATACTGATATCTGGGCTGACATGTATGCAACAATCGATTATATTGAAGCCTATGCGAAAAACCCGAAGAATGACAGGCCTATGATAATGTGCGAATATGCACATGCAATGGGAAATTCGACCGGAAACTTTCAGGATTACTGGGATGTCATTGAAAAATATCCCAAATTACAGGGCGGATTCATATGGGACTGGGTTGATCAGGGTATGCAAATGATTAGCGATACAGGCGAAAAGTACTGGTGCTACGGAGGCGACTTCGGTGAGATCGGAATGCCAAGCGACGGGAACTTCTGCTGCAATGGCCTCACCTGGCCCGACAGAAAGGGAAAGCCTGGTTTGATTGAGGTTAAAAAGGTTTACCAATATGTTGGATTCAAGCCTGTTGATTTGAAAACAGGAATGATGAACATTACGAACAAGTACGATTTCATAAGTCTCGCCGGGTTTAATATGGATTGGGAAATTGTTTCTGACGGCAAGATTGTTCAGTCGGGAAAAGTTCCCACATTTGATCTTCCAGCAAAGGCAAATATGAATGTCCTGCTTCCGTTTGAAAAAATAGATCCTGTCGCGGGTGCCGAGTACTTCCTGAATATCCGTATTACGAGGGCTGATGAATGGAACCTTGTTCCGGGTGATAATGTTTACGCTTCCGCACAGTTCAAACTTCCGGTTGAAGGAAAAACTGTTCAGGCAAAAGCCGATCAACTGGCTGTTCTTCAGACAAAAACAGCTGATAATAAGCTCGAAGTTAGCGGCACTGACATGAAACTGGTTTTCGACCTGGAAAAGGGAAGACTTGTCTCGTACAGCTACAAGGGAAAAGAACTTCTTAAAAACTCACCGGAGCCTGATTTCTGGAGAGCTCCAACCGATAATGATTATGGTTATGATATGGACAAACTGCTTGGAGTATGGAAAAAGGCAGGTGAGAGAACCTCAATAACAAAAGCTGACATCAGCCAGCCCTCTCCAGGCAAGGTTGTGGTTTCTTTCTCGTACGATATTCCCGATGAAAAAGGTATTAAAATTGCAGGTTATGTAAGTACCTATTCAATATATGGCTCCGCTGATTTGGTTGTAAAAAACCAGTTCTCGAAGGTCGCTGCCTCAATACCTGAGATGCCGAGAATGGGAATGCAGATGCAGCTTCAGCAGGAGTTCAGCAATCTGAAATGGCTTGGCCGCGGACCTCATGAAAACTATTCTGACAGAAAAACTTCGGCCGATGTAGGTCTCTATGAAAGCACTGTTGCTGATCAGTATACGCCATATATCAGACCTTCGGAGAATGGCTATAAGACCGATACACGCTGGCTTACTCTAACCGATGATGAAGGCACGGGAGTTCTTGTTTCCGGCGATCCCCTATTCTGTTTTTCAGCTCTTAATAATGTACATGATGATTTCGAATCACCAGGCAAGTTAAGTCAGTACCGTCCCGACGCCAAAACGGCAAATACCCATACTATCGACATTAAGCCGAGGGAATTCGTTAACCTTAATGTAGATCTCGGGCAGATGGGAGTTGGCGGCGATAACTCCTGGGGAGCAAGAATCCATCCTGAATACAGGTTATTGGATAATAAATACGAGTATTCCTTCAGGATTCGTCCCGTTGTGAAAGATGATGACATACTAAAGCTTGCAAAAGAGAGATTCTAGTTTATCATTCTCTTGCCCTCTGTGTAGCTGAAAAAGAACTTACACAGAGGGCCACAGAGGTGCACAGAGAAATTGAGATGTTTCAACTTATTCTAAGGAAATTGTTTTCAAATTGTAGTTGCTGAAGCTGGCGCGGATTTGCAATCCGTGACCCCACACATCGCTGGCGCGGATTTGCAATCCGTGACCCGCACACATCGCTGGCGCGGATTTGTAATCCGTGACCCGCACACATCGCTGGCGCGGATTTGTAATCCGTGACCCGCACACATAGTTGGCGCGGATTTGTAATCCGTGACCCGCATACATCGCTGGCGCGGATTTGTAATCCGTGACCACCTTCTAAATCATTACTTCCCGTATCCCTGGCCCCGATTGCAAATCGGCGCCAGCATCACTCAAACAGCTGGCGCGGATTTGTAATCCGTGACCATCTTCTAAATCATTACTTCCGGTATCCCTGGCCCCGATTGCAAATCGGCGCCAGCATCACTCATACAGCTGGCGCGGATTTGCAATCCGTGACCCGCACACATCGCTGGCGCGGATTTGCAATCCGTGACCACCTTCTAAA
>CAIMVD010000391.1 GCA_903844815.1 uncultured Bacteroidota bacterium
ATTTACGAAAGAGACGGAGTTTTTCCGGCAGGAGTCATTGACAGTACAATTAAAAAATTAAAGGCATTTGACGATAAAGGGCTTAGCGAAAGACTCTTCAACCGCACAGATGAGATCAGTGCTCTTGTCAGGCAGTTTCTTCACTGCGGATAGGCAGGTTTAGCCACTTTGATGCATGTAAGATCTGTTCTTCAGTTCAATTGCATTTACTAAACGGCTTTGAGACTCATGTCAAGGCTCATAATGTGATGAGTGAGTGCTCCCACCGATATGAAATCAACCCCGCATTCGGCATAGGACCTTACAGTTTCGATGGTTATGCCCCCGGAGGATTCTGTTTCATACTTTCCGGCGATAATATTAACTGCATCAATTGTTTCCTTCAATCCAAAATTATCAAGCATGATCCGGTCGATGCCTCCTGCTGCGATTATTCTCCTTACATCTTCAATATTGCGGGCCTCTATCTCTACTTTCAGATCCAGATTGTTCTCTGCAAGGTAATCTCTGGTTCTGGCAATGGCATTTTCTATTCCCCCGGAATAGTCAATATGATTATCCTTCAGCATGATCATATCGTAAAGTCCCATTCTGTGGTTCATTCCCCCGCCGATCCTTACTGCCTCCTTTTCGAGAAACCGTAATCCCGGGGAGGTCTTTCTTGTATCGAGAATTTTAGTCTTAAGCCCTTTAAGAAGACTTGTATACTGATATGTGCTCGTGGCGATTCCGCTCATCCTTTGCATAATATTGAGGACAAGCCGTTCAGCCATTAAGACAGACCGCTGCCGGCCTGAGATATAGAAAGCTATATCGCCTGGCGAAACCAAAGCCCCGTCTTCAATAAGTGGTTCGAATAGAAAGTCAGGGTCAATAACCTCAAACAGAACTCCGGCAACCCTCATGCCTGCAATGACACCTTTTTCCTTGACCAGAAGCTTTGCCTTTCCCATAGCATCCGAAGGAATGCAGGCAAGTGAAGAGTGATCTCCATTTCCTATGTCTTCGGAGAGGCTTTTCAGAATGAAATCGGCGAGTTCATTATTTTTCATTATCCGATTCGATTCGTATCTGATGTATCAGTATGTCCTGATCAACTTTCTTAAGAAGGAAATAGACCCTGAAATCGCCCTTGGATGTCGTGAGGTTTCCAATTGCATATTGGGCATCATTTTTAGCACCCTGATGCCTGATAGTGAAATCCTTGGCCTGATATTCGGCAAAAAAATCCTTCAGTATGGTCTCCGCAGCATTCTTTTTGTAGAAATCTTCCTTATTGAGAAGCAGAAGCTCAATTGTAGAGTTCATGAATTTTGATAAATCGGCTGCATTTCCTGTTTTGAACGCCAAAGAAATTCCCGTTGGGATCTTCGCAGGTTCCTGTACCGTTGCGGCGATACAGAACAGGTAAATAAAAAAGACCGGGATTATACTGAATGATTTCATGTCGTTTATATTATGCTGGTTGAAAATCAGGTTCAACTTGTACAAATTTAATACTATTTTGATAATGCCATCCTTTTCTGGAACATCAATATTCCTGCAAAGGTTATTACAGCAATTTACGGACCAATCTTAAAAAGCTGTATTTTCAGTAATGAACCAAAAACTGCTTTGTTAATTCTGGTTAGCAGATTAAAATCCAACCAGGTTTTTTATACCTGTCAAAGGATAATTAATTC
>CAIMVD010000392.1 GCA_903844815.1 uncultured Bacteroidota bacterium
CTCGACGAACTGGGTAAACCTCTTGGCATAAAGTTTCGTGAGATGGGAACCGCAAACCAGCTTATTGAGGAGTTTATGCTCCTTGCAAATAAAAGGGTCGCTGAATATGTCGGGAAGAAACTTAAGGGCAAGACCTTTGTTTACAGGATTCACGACACACCCGATCCTGAAAAGATCAGCAACTTCAGCCACTTTATTACCCGTTTCGGTTACAAGCTTATAAATGACGAGAAGACGTCTCTTCCAAAGGCTATGAATAAGCTTCTTAAATCGGTCGCCGGCAAGAAGGAACAGAATATTATCGAAACGCTGGCTCTGCGGTCAATGGCTAAGGCTGTTTATTCCACAGATAATATAGGCCATTACGGCCTGTCGTTTAAGTATTACACTCATTTCACGTCGCCCATCCGCCGGTATCCCGACATGATGGTTCACAGGCTTCTGACATCATATCTATCGGAAGAAAACCCCGGACAGCACGATAAATTCGAAAAATTGTGCCAGCATTCATCAAAGATGGAGAGGCTTTCGGCAGAGGCGGAAAGAGCCTCGGTTAAGTACAAACAGGTTGAGTACATGAGCGATAAGACCGGCCAGGTTTTTGAAGGGGTTATTTCGGGTGTAACCGAATGGGGTATTTATGTTGAGATAATTGAGAACCAGTGCGAGGGAATGATCCATATCCGTGAACTGGCAGGCGATTTCTATGAGTACGACGAGGATAACTACTGTATTAAAGGCCGTTCGACAGGAAGGATTTACACTCTCGGCGACCGTGTCAATATAGAAGTTGTGAAGGCTGATCTTCAGAAGAAACAGCTCGATTACAGGATGGCCTGATCGCTTTCGATCAGCCTGAGCAGCTCTTCAACTGCATCCTCTTCGGCAATATTCTTGAGTACCGGAATGGTTCCCCTGTAGATGTGCACCTTCCCGTTACCTGCACCCACATAACCGTAATCGGATCCGGCCATCTCGCCGGGTCCGTTAACCACGCACCCCATGACGGCTATCTTCAGCCCTTTAAGATGCCCTGTTGCAGTCTTTACCTTCCTGACCGATTCCTGCAGGTTGAATTTTGTACGGCCGCAGGTAGGGCACGACAGGTACATTGTTCGGGTTATACGCGCGGCTGTGCACTGAAGTATGGAGAAAGCAAGCGAAGTCATTCCGTCAATGACGCCTTCTCCTGTTCCTGTTACCGAGATCCCTGATATTCTTTTGTCAATGACATATTTGCCAAGCAGAGCAGCGGCTCTGACCTGGAGATCTTCAGGATCTTTCCCGCGGAAAACAGGATTGAGGACAACATTGAGCCTTACAAGGTTTTCTTCGAGGGCTGTCAAAAAAAAGTCAGCTGCATAAAGCTCCTTTTCCGGGTAAAAGGTGAATATGACAAGTGTTGTAAGAGGATCGGGCTTCTTAAGGTATTCTATGTCGAAATGCGATCCGGTGAGTAAGACGTTAAGCTTTGAGGACCTTAGTTTGTTCTCATGATAAGTCTCCGGAGAGAAGAGAGGATAGAGATTCTCCTTCTCCCTGTTTTCCAGCCATTTCTTATAAGGCACTGTCAGACTGACTTCCGCCGGAATTGTTGCAGGGCATTCAGAGGTTATCAGAAGGTCGGCTGAGCTGTCGGTTCTTATGATCTCACCTGTCTTTTCGTCTGTAGTATAGCCTGCTTTAATATAAGCATCGGGACCTATTTCAGGGAATGATGTCAGATTTGTTATTACAAGCGGTCCGTGTATTCTCCTTAGAATTTCAGGCTTTTCCGCAGGTGTAATGTAGCCTGTGATCTTTTCAGGCAGTTTGCTGCTTATTCCCCTCGGATACCATTCAACCAGTTTTTTTGCAACAGGGATCTCTGCTTCGGGGTCTTCCGACAGCGACACCCTAATTGTATCGCCAATTCCTTCCGAGAGTAGCGCCCCGATGCCTGCAGCTGACCTGATTCGTCCGTCTTCTCCTTCGCCTGCCTCGGTAACTCCGAGATGAAGGGGATAGGAGAGACCCTCCTTCTGCATCATTAAAGCCAGACTGCGTGTAGCTTCGATCATGACGGCAGTGTCGGATGACTTCATTGACAGTACTATGCTGTTGAAGTTCTCCGAACGGAATATCCTTATAAACTCCAATGCTGAGGCAACCATCCCTGCCGGAGTATTTCCGTACCTGGTCATTATACGGTCAGAAAGCGACCCGTGGTTGATGCCAATCCTGATAACAGTGCCGTATTCGCGGCAAATGGATATTAACGGGAGCAGTTTAACATGAGTTTTTTCAAGTTCCTCATTGTATTCAAGTTCCGTAAATTCCTGTTTTGCGAATGAGGCTCTTTTATCGACATAGTTGCCGGGATTGATCCTCACCTTCTCAACGAGTCTTGCAGCTGTTTCAGCGGCTGCAGGATTAAAGTGAATATCTGCTATAAGAGGTGTATGGAAGCCTGCTTTCCGGAGCTCTTTCTTTATTACATCAAGGTTTTCAGCCTCCCTGACACCCTGGGCAGTCAGCCGCACGTAATCGGCTCCCGCCTCGATAATCCTGATGCATTGAGCCACTGAAGCTACTGTGTCGAGGGTATCAGTATTTGTCATCGACTGAATACGGATGGGATTAGAGCCGCCAAGCGGCGTGGAACCGATCATAATTTCAGCAGAATAGTATCTTCCCCCTATCTGGTCCGCTCTCAGGGGTGATAAATCCGTTATTGGTATGATGTTTTTCAAAGGTGTCGTTTTCCGGTTAATTCTCACTTCTTTCCCACTCTGCTCCGTCCTTCAGATCCTTTAAAACAATCCCTGCATTTTTAAGTTCATTGCGTATCATGTCGGAAGCCTGCCAGTCCTTGTTATTCTTTGCAGCCTGCCTCATTCCGATGATTATCTTCATAAGGTCATCAGTAAGTTTTTCATCACCGGCTGCCGTCTTTTCGTCCTTAAGCCCCAGGATCTCAAAAATAAAGGTTGAAAAAAGTTCCCTGAGCGATAAGAGACCGTCAGCATTGATCTTTTCTGAGCCATCGGCTACGGAGTTGATGAATTTTACACCATCGAACAAGTGCGAAAGCAGAATAGGGCTGTTCAGATCGTCATCAAGGGCCTCATAGCATTTTTTCCTGAGGCCTTCGATGTCTAACGATGATTCAGAGGAAGGTTTTATCCTGTTCAGGGTGTCGAATGACTTCATCAGCTTCTGAAAACCCTTATCAGCTGCCTGAAGGGCCTCATTCGAAAAGTCAACGGTGCTGCGGTAATGAGCCTGAAGGATGAAGAACCTGATCGTCATCGGGCTGTATACCCTTGTAAGAACGGGATGATTGCCGCTGAAAAGCTGGTCGAGGGTAATGAAGTTGCCAAGCGAACGGGCCATCTTCTGGCCATTAATTGTAATCATGTTATTATGAATCCAGTACTTAACAGGTTCCTTACCGAGTACTGCGGTCGACTGGGCTATTTCACACTCATGATGAGGGAACTGCAGATCCATTCCGCCACCATGAATGTCGAACTCCTCGCCGAGATACTTGGTGCTCATTGCCGAGCATTCGAGATGCCAGCCCGGGAATCCTTCGCTCCAGGGAGACGGCCATCTCATTATATGTTCGGGTGCGGCCTTCTTCCAGAGGGCAAAATCGAAAGGGCTCTTTTTTTCATCCTGTCCGTCGAGTATACGTGTATTGCTCTGGAGCTCATCCAGAACACGGCCCGACAGAATACCGTATTTATAATTTTCATTATAAGCCAGCATGTCGAAATAGACCGAACCGTTCACCAGGTAGGCATATCCTTTTTCCAGGAGAACCTTTATAAGCTCCTGCTGCTCGATGATATGTCCCGAAGCCCTCGGTTCAATTGAAGGATGAAGGGTATTGAGCTGGTTCATGTTCCTGTAAAAGGTGTTCATGTATTTCTGTACAACCTCCATAGGTTCTATGTGTTCGAGACGGGCTTTTTTCTCGATTTTGTCCTCACCGTCGTCTGAATCATTCTCGAGGTGGCCAACGTCGGTAATGTTACGGACATATCTTACTCTGTATCCGATGTGTGTAAGGTATCTGAAGAGCAGGTCGAAGGTGATTGCAGGCCTGGCATGACCAAGATGAGCATCGCTGTAAACCGTAGGCCCGCAGACATACAGACCTACCATGGGTGGATGAAGGGGTATGAATTGTTCCTTTTTCTTTGTCAGACTGTTATAGATGAATAAGCTGTTTTGCATATTATGGCGTTTGAATAGCAAAAGTAAGGAACTGTGGTTTAAAAACAAATTATTAAGCGAATAGGGTTAGACACGATGAACGACGCACGGCTCAAGGCACACGACGCCCATGCTGGCGCGGATTTGTAATCCGTGACAGGACATAGCCACACGACCAGTCGCTGGCGCGGATTTGTAATCCGTGACAGTATATAGAATTAGGTTTGTAATTCATGATTCAAGGCCCCGATTACAAATCGGCGCCATCGGTGTCTCACTGTACTTCAAGACCCCGATTACTAATCGGCGCCATCGGTGTCTCCCTTGACTTCAAGGCCCCGATTACAAATCGGCGCCATCGGTGTCTCCCTGGACTTCAAGGCCCCGATTACAAATCGGCGCCATCGGTGTCTCCCTGGACTTCAAGGCCCCGATTACAAATCGGCGCCATCGGTGTCTCCCTGGA
>CAIMVD010000393.1 GCA_903844815.1 uncultured Bacteroidota bacterium
CAGTCCTCCTCAATCTGCATGTTGGTTTTTCTTTTACACTTTCATATTCAATTGTGAACGTCAGATAACCACAGTCTGATTATTCACAGGTCGCTCCTACTTCGAGAGCGAATATTGATGGTTGAGATTTCAACAAAAAATACAGACATCCATCGAACAGCCCGATTCGGAAGCCACCCCCCTATTTTGTCTTCTTCACAACCCTGCTCCAAAAAAGAGGTCAATTGCAGTCAAAAAAGACGAGAAATTGTACGATTTCGCGAACCCGTATTATCTCCAAAATTCTCCTGGCAGCTATTTCATTAATAAATAGACACATACGAAATTGAGCAAAAACTCCAGGTTGACTTTTTGGTACTCAGGTTGACCATTTTTGTACAAAAGTCAACCAACAATCTCAGAACTGAGTGTTAAATTGCAGCAAATCAAATCACTTATTTATGAAGACTTTCATTAAAACAACCCTGTTTGCAGCCTGCCTTTTTATGTCGCTGTTTTTGTTCGCCGATTCAATTCCAACCCTGGGAACCCGGGACACAAAGGGAGTACGTACACTCGTTCCTCCACCTCCTGCAGCCTATATTGAAGGGGATACACTTTCAATCTGCCTGGCCATGCCCTCTCAAATCTGACAGTACTTGTTATCGATTCAGAAGGGAATATTGTCTACCAGGGAAGCATCAAATAGGATTTTTTTCTAAAATTAATGTTAAATATCTTTAAATATAATCTGGGAAGTACTCAATTCATCGGATAGCTTTCAAGGAAAACTTATACGAAAGGGAGTTGTCTAATCTCTCTTTTAAAGCAAAATAGATCTCTTTAGTTTTAATATAACCTCTAATTAATAAGTTATGAAAAGACAACATTTGCTTATTTTCCTATTTAGCTTTGGTTGCATGACCTTGTTAGCTCAAGAAAGCACCATCTGGGACTTCCCAATTAAACCAGGTACAGATGGTTGGAGTAAACTTTTAGATCATGAAATGAAAGTCCAGGCTTGTCAAATGCCTGAATCAGTCTTATCAAGCATATCAACTCAAAATTTAATTGAAATATGCTTAAACTATCCTCTTCTTTTAAATATAGCGGCCTTTTCTTCATTCCAAGAAGGTATGAATGATTTTAAAAAGAGTTTTAACGGAATAGTAGAATTATATCGACGAGTTGATGCGCCAAAATACTTAATTGAAAGATATTCTAATTTATCGCCGAAAAATCTGGATCCAAAATGGTCTTCATTTGAAAAAGGTCACTATGCATTTACCTTCATTGCATTAGAGTTAATCTTATCTCAGAAAGCTTTGCTATCAAGCCTAAGCAATGACGAATTAAAGAAACTATTAACTAATTCCTTGCAGAAGTTTGATGATAAAAACAGTATGATAGAAATTTATGATAATATTAGTTTGCGAAGTTTAGGGTACTTACTTACTACTATCATATTGGAGGCTGATCCAGACGGATTAATTGTTTCTTCACAAGACATTAAAGAGTTAAATACGACATCAAATTCAACTTCAATGTATACGCATTACCAATTGCTAAAGATTATTAGCCTCTCAAATTTAATATTACACAAATTATGAAAAAGATAACTATCATAATCATGTTACTGGTTCTTTTTAGCTGCAAAAAAGAATCCCCCAGAATATGTGATGTTACTAATGCTCAGGAAAACCTTCCATGGTTAAAAGCTATTATTGATTTGTCGAAAACGGATACAACAGGAAATTATCTGGGAGCTATTTATGCTGAAAAATATTTGAATAAAGATATTATTTTCATAAATATGAGTATGGGAAGCGGAGGTCTCTCTGGTTATTGGTACAATTGTGATGGATCATCCATTATTTTTCCTTCTGGAACCATCCCCCCAATTTCTAAAAATCGATTAATCTATTCAAACTTACCTTAACTCATCTTTTATGAAAAAAAATCTGTTATTCCTGATTTTTTTGATATTGAACAATCACTATTGTTTAAGTCAAGATACTGAATTCGATGTTTATACTCCTAAAGGTAATCCTGTTACAGCATGGGTAATGGAAGAACAAAACTCGGCAATCAGAGACTATTTTGATTCATATTATTCATCTTTATATCCTCAAAATACAAAGATGACAACATATGATAATAAAAGCTCTACGAGAAGATTTAATTGCCATGGGTATGCATGGTATATGACTGAAACTGGAATGCTTTTTAACTCTGCCAGATGGATTGGATACTTAGCCACAACTGACGAAGATGTATACATGAGTGATGGAAGTTATGTAAGAGTTGCTTCTGAGATGTATCCTGGCAAAGTTTCATGGGGATCCGGAGATCATTCAGCTGTAACTACTTATACTCAAGGTGTATTCATCTCAAAGTGGAATGAATATCCCTTATTTCGGCATAACTGGAATAATACTCCTTATGGCAATACAAATTTAAGATACTATGTATCAACAATGATAAATGGTGAAAAAACTGTTCTCTGTAATTCTTCCTCAAGAAATTATACCGTTAGATATATTCCTAATGCGACTTACAGTTGGACAGTAGGGAGTGGTCTTACAAAAGTTGAAAATGGCAATATGGTGACTGTGACAGCAAGTCCTTCTTATTCTGGAAGTTCTTTTGTTGAAGTTACTATCACTAGTCCAATTGGGGGAGGTCAAAATGATATAAAAACATCCCCTAGATTCGAGTTTTGGGTAGGATCATTCTCAAGCATATATGTTACGGGCCAATCATCAATTTGTCCGAATTCAATCTACACATATACTGCGGATGTATTGGGTGGATACTCCTCTTCTTATTCTTACACTTGGACCTATCCAAGTAACTGGTATATAAATTCTCAATACCAAAATACAGTCACACTTCAAACTCCAAGTAGTCCAAATTATGGAACTGTAAGGGTTTCGATTACAAATTGCAGTGGAACATCTGGCTACTCAGGTATAACAGTTTATCCAAGAAGTGGATGTGGTGGTAGATTCTTTTCCATATATCCGAATCCTGCATCAGATAATGTTACAATCAATATTGATAATACAAATACATCAGACTTTGTTAATTCCGAGAATTTCACCCAATCTGCCAGCGATTTGGCCCCAGAAAAAATAAACGAGTCTACTAACTATACCATTAAGATTTATGATAAGCAAGGCTCGTTATTATCAACAAAAATACGAAGTGGATTTAATTTTAATGTCCCCCTGATTAACATGTTTGACGGTGTGTATATAATCGAAGTAAGCGATGGGAAAAACAGTTCCAGACAACAATTAATAGTAAAACATAACTAAGAGATGCTTTAATACCAGGTTGTTGCCAACTTCTAACCTAAATGTAAATAATTGCAAGAACCCCGGAGAACATAAATTGTGCTTTCCGGGGCATTTTTTAAAAATTATTAGTATTCACGGGATCTAAGTCTTATTTAATGCTTTTTTTTCGGACTTATCTTTTATTCCCTGTTAAGGATTATGGATACTGCCAAAATCCAGATCCGCTCAATTAGGCTTTGTTTGGACGCCATAGCCCATTTTTATCATCTTCACATCCCTTCTCTGAAAAAGAGGTCAAATGTATCCTATTTGAAAAAAGATTATATTTGTACCGTAAATGGTACACAATTAAATTAAACAAAATGTTAGTAGTAAGCAGCAGAGAATTCAGAGACAGTCAGAAAAAATACTTTGATTTGGCAGTGAAAGAGAGAGTCATTATCAAGCGGAAAAATGAATTTTTAGAACTTGTACCAAGGGGAAACAACATACCAGAAAACCCAAGTCCAAGTGGCGACCCTTGGTTTGATGATCCCCGGAACATTGAAGAATTGGAGAGACGGCTAAAAAAACATGAAAGTGGTGATAAGTCAGGGGATATTGTCCTCAAAAGTAAAGAGGATATTAAGGCATTTTTCGAATCTCTTTGATCCATGTACAAAATACATATCACTAAAGAAGCAAAAGAGGATATTTCGGCACTTGATCTGTCCGGTGATAAAAAATCCATTGAAAAGCTTAAGAAAATACTTTTTGAGCTTCAAAACACCCCAAGTGAGGGAATCGGACAGCCAGAGCAACTCAAATATGGCTATTCAGGATACTGGTCTCGCAGAATCAACTAAAAAGACCAGTTAATATACCGGATATACGAGGAAACGGTCACGGTGACTGTTGTTTCAGCCAAAGGTCACTATTCAGCCAGGTAAAACTGAGATCAAATTTCAATCAATATATTTTTTATATTACTATATCAATGGCGTTTAGTTAAGGAATATTATTACCAAACATGAAAAGAATATTTTACCACAGGGACCACTCTACTATTCTTGTGTTTTTACCCCCCAACCCCCCAAGGGGGGATTTAAGAACACC
>CAIMVD010000394.1 GCA_903844815.1 uncultured Bacteroidota bacterium
AACAAAAATGAAATGTCGCTTATGTGAATTACTAATTAAAAACATTGATCTATGAAGAAAATTGAAGCAATTATCAGGACGTCAAAATTTGAAGAGGTCAAGACCGAACTGAAAAAGATTGGTATTGACTTTTTCTCATACTGGGACGCGTCGGGAGTTGGAAATGAACTGTTGCGTGGAAATCACAGCTACAGGGGGACGGTATATGACACACAATACATCCCCAGGATTTTAATATCAATAGTTCTTCGTGATATCAATGTCCAAAAAACAATTGATTGTATTGAGAAGGCAGCATTCACGGGAGAGGTTGGAGACGGTATGATCTTCAGTTTTAATGTGGAGCAATCGGTAAGGATAAGCAATGGTGCACGGGGTGAAGCATCAACGGCCGGACCGGGTGATGAAAAGTTAAAGTAGTAGTTAAAATTTAAAATTCTGAAGCATGATTAAAAAAACAATATTTCTTGTTACAGTTTTGATACTGACAATAGGAACTAGTACCTACTCACAAGTTGCATCTCCGAAAAATCTTGATCCGAGTGGATTTGCAACAGGCACAGCAAGTGATATCCCTGCAGCCACCCCCGGGTCTCCCACTCTTGAAGAGGTCGCAACTGCAGTTGGACACAACAAGGTGTCAATAAATATGATGTGGGTGCTTATAGCCGGTTTCCTGGTTATGTTTATGCAGGCCGGATTCGCAATGGTTGAAGGGGGGCTTACACGTGCAAAGAATGCGGCTCATACAATTGCAATGAATTTTTTAATCTATCCGCTTGGCATGCTTGGTTTTTATGTCTGCGGTTTCGCTCTGATGTTTGGTGGATTTGGCGCTCTTGGAACCCTGGGTGGAGCCGACAGCCTGAACAGTGAATTCAGCTTTTCACTTGGTGGTCATGTGTTTGGACTTTTTGGCATGAAAGGGTTTTTACTGGGCGGAAGTGTTTATGATGTAGGTATTCTGACCTTGTTCCTCTTTCAGATGGTTTTCATGGATACAACGGCGACTATCCCGACCGGTTCAATGGCTGAGAGGTGGAAGTTCTCTTCTTTTTTCATCTATGGACTGTTTGTAGGAACGATTATTTATCCGATTTACGGTAACTGGGTTTGGGGCGGCGGCTGGCTGGCAACCCTTGGAAAAGAGTTTGGCTTAGGTCACGGACATGTTGACTTTGCGGGTTCATCTGTAGTTCATCTTACCGGCGGTGTTCTTGCTTTCGTGGGCGCAGCACTTCTTGGCCCGCGGCTTGGTAAATACAACAAGGATGGTTCGGCAAATGCTATTCCGGGACATAATATCGTCATGGCGGCTGTAGGAACATTCATATTAGCATTCGGTTGGTTCGGCTTCAATGCAGGGTCAACGCTTGCAGCAACGGATCTCAGGATTTCAGTAGTGGCTGTTAATACTATGATCGCTTCAGCAACAGGAGCCTTTGCAGCAACGCTTTATATGTGGCTTCACAGGACTAAAAAGCCCGATCCTACAATGATGCTTAACGGAATGCTTGCAGGTCTCGTGGCAATTACGGCTCCCTGTGCCTTCGTTAGTGTCGGTGGCGCCGCAATTATCGGATTGATCTCAGGTGTTCTTGTCATTGAAGCTACTCTCTTTATCGATCAGAAGCTTAAGATTGATGATCCGGTTGGTGCCATTGCCGTACATGGAGTTAACGGATTATGGGGCTGCCTTGCTCTCGGTCTCTTTGCCGACGGTACTTATGGTGACGGATGGAATGGCGTTGCCGGAACTGTTACAGGGCTTTTCTATGGAGGCGGATTAGGACAGTTTTTTGCACAGCTTATCGGTGTAACTGTTAACTTAATTTATGTCGGAATTATGGGATGGCTGATGTTCAAATTTATCGATAAGGTCGTCGGAAACAGGGTTAAACCTGAGGATGAACTTTTTGGACTCGATATACCTGAAATGGGTGTTGAAGCCTATTCGGGCATGAAAATGGACAAAAACTCAGAAACACCCCTTTCAAGATAATTATTCAACTAAAATCTTAAATACATGAAAACGAAAAATAAAATACATACAGCTTTATTTATAATGCTATCAGTTAGTACGTTAAATGCAACCAGTCAGTCAGGCGAAGCAGTTGAAAAACCTTCCGTATCATACAAAGTTACTGCAGATATCGTAAGTTCATACATCTGGAGAGGTACGATCGGAAGCAAAGACCCCAGTTTTCAGCCTACTTTGGCACTTATCTATGGTGGGCTTGAAGTCGGTGTATGGGGATCCACAAATTTCCTTGGAACATATAAGGAAGTCGACCCATATATTGCTTTCACTGCAAAATCACTGAAGTTTATGCTGACCGACTATAACTGGACTTTCGCAAATTCAAGTTATTTTAACTATAAGAAGGATGAAACTGACCATATACTTGAAGGATCAATTGCCTTTCTTGGTACTGAAAATTTTCCTCTCAGCATAGCTGTCAATACAATGTTTTACGGCGCTGATAAAAAATATACTGATAGTGAAACTTCAACCGCACCGAAACAGAATTTTTCAACCTATGTTGAACTTGGTTATACAGTGGGTCATTCTTACTTTTTTGCCGGACTTACTCCATCGAATGGATATTACGGTGCCGGATACGGAGTAGTTGACGGATTTGCCGTTGTCAATCTGGGTCTTACTTATTCAAAGGATATGAAAATAACATCAGATTTTTCAATACCCCTTAAAGGAACATTATACGTAAATCCCCAGGCTGAAAGTATTCACTTTGTTGTAGGGATAACATTATAATTTTCTGGCATAGATTTCTGATCAATAGGCTGTTCCGAAAGGAGCAGCCTGTTTTTTTATATTGGCTTTCGTTAAAAGTCTTTTCCGGTCAGGAATGTTATGAGAAATTTGTTTTATATGGCTGTCAGAGTCATAATATATTAAAAACGTTAAATATCATGTATCGAATCCGTTAAAATATATATTTTAACGGCCTTAATTAATGTGATCGCTTAATAATATGAAGAATAACGAAATCCTTCTTAATCAGAATGAACTTGTTCAGTTCCTGAAAAAGCCCTCAAGGGAATTTACACGTGAGGATATAATCCGTTTTATTGAGGCACGGGGTATTAAGATGATTGATTTCCGGTATGTTGCAGACGACGGCAAGCTTAAATCGCTGAATTTTGTTCCCTTCAGCAGGGATCACCTCGAATCTATTCTCACCGCCGGCGAGAGGGTTGACGGTTCAAGCCTTTTTTCATTCATTGAATCCGGTTCGAGCGATCTGTATGTTGTTCCCCGGTATCGCTCTGCATTTGTAAATCCGTTTACTGAAATACCCACTCTCGAAATAATCTGTTCATTTTACAACAGCGACGGGAAGCCCCTTGAAAGCGCACCGGAATATATTCTCAGAAAGGCTTACAGCCGGTTCACTGACCAGACAGGATTCAGGATGAAGGCCTTCGGAGAACTAGAATACTATATTAAATCGCCTCATGCAGATCTTTACCCTCTTGTCGATCAGAAAGGCTATCATCAGTCGGCCCCTTTCGCTAAATTTGAAAATATGAGGATCGATGCTCTGGAAATGTGTGCCAGATCGGGCTGCAGGATAAAATACGGCCACTCTGAAGTAGGAAGTTTTACAAAGGACGGATTTGATTTTGAACAGCATGAAATTGAATTTCTTCCTGTCGAAATTGATGAGGCGGTTGATCAGCTGCTTATAGCTAAATGGATACTAAGGATACTTGGTTCGGAATACGGCGTAGAAGTTAGTTTCGCACCGAAAATAACTGCCGGAAACGCCGGATCAGGAATGCATATTCACATGATGCTTGAAAAGGATGGTGTGAATGCGATGATTGAAAACGGAAAGTTAAGCAATACGGCCAGGAAGATGATTCATGGTATTCTGTCTCTGTCCGGCTCACTTACTGCATTTGGAAATACTATCCCGACATCTTATCTCAGGCTGGTTCCCCATCAGGAAGCACCTACCAACATCTGCTGGGGCGACAGGAACCGCTCGGTGCTGATCAGGGTACCTCTTGGCTGGAACGGAGCTATGGATATGATAAGGGATGCAAACCCTGCCGATGATACGGATTTCAGGGAAATGCCCTCAAAACAAACTATTGAATTAAGGTCGCCCGATGGTTCGGCAGATATTTATAAATTGTTTGCGGGCCTGGTTGTTGCCACTCAATACGGCCTTGATTCTGACAATGGCCATGAACTGGCCTCCAGACTATATGTTGACTATAATATTTTCAGGGTACAGGGTAACGGTGATTCGAAAAAACTGGAATCTCTTCCAGGTTCATGTTATGATTCAGCTGATTGCCTTGCAACTCAAAGAGAGATTTACGAAAGAGACGGAGTTTTTCCGGCAGGAGTCATTGACAGTACAATTAAAAAATTAAAGGCATTTGACGATAAAGGGCTTAGCGAAAGACTCTTCAACCGCACAGATGAGATCAGTGCTCTTGTCAGGCAGTTTCTT
>CAIMVD010000395.1 GCA_903844815.1 uncultured Bacteroidota bacterium
CGATGTCCCCTACAGTGAATTTACTTTTATCGGCATAGGTCCCGGTTACGGAGGGATAGAACACCTGAACAACACTACAGTAAGCTTCGACGGTAAGGGCCTCGACAAGCCCGGGGCAATGCTCGGAATGCTAAAATACCTTGTGCATGAATATTTTCATAATTTCAATGTTAAGAGGATCCGTCCTTATGAACTAGGCCCCTTTGATTACACCGGGGAAAACAGGACTAATCTTTTATGGGTTAGCGAGGGGCTGACTGTTTACTATGAATACATTTTGGTAAAAAGGGCAGGATTGATGACCGATGAGGAGCTTTTGTCGTGTTTTGATGACAACATTAATACAGTAGAAAATGATCCGGGTCGGGAATATCAGTCTTTAATACAGTCGAGCTACGAAACCTGGGATGATGGTCCCTTTGGAAACAAACCCGGAAGTCAGGACAAATCAATTTCATATTACGAGAAGGGTCCAATCGTCGGGCTAATACTCGATTTTGAAATAAGGAAGGTAACAGAAAACAGAAAGTCGCTCGATGATGTTATGAGGTATTTATACCGGCACTATTACAAGGAATCGGGCAGGGGATTTACCGATGCGGAGTTTCAGCAGGCATGTGAGAAAGTCGCAGGGAAATCGCTGAGCAGTGAATTTGAATATGTAAATACCACAAAGGAGATTGATTATGCTACTTACCTGTCATATGCCGGATTAAAGTTAACTGAGGGGATTGACAGCAAAAGCGCAAAGAAAAAATTCATAATCGCACGGCAGGATAACCTGAATCAATCACAGATGTCACTCTTCAATTCTTGGAGTGGAAAATTAAAACCAAAGGAGCAGGATCAACTAAACCAATAGCAAATACTAATACCGAAGATGGAAGGGCCAGGAACCGGCGGGTCGACATACTGATAATTCCCTGGTATCATTTCCCGATTTCAACTCAAAAACAGATCTTTCGTTAGGTGGATAAATTTAGAAGTCTCACAAATCATGGTTTAAGACAGGATTCCTGACTTCCCTGAAATAATGATTCCTTTATAGCTGCCACCATCTGTAAATAAGCAGAAGTTAAAAAATCTTTAATTCTGATAGCAGTAATATAAAATAATACTTTTGTATTCTTAGTTGGATTCAGTGAATATTACTGATACAATATTGCTTATTTATTTAACGGATTTTTAAACTTATTAGAATCATGAAAAACATTTTATCTGTAGGTGTCTTAACAATTCTGGTATTGTTAGGCACATCATCAGCTTTATCGGGGGCAGCCAAGAAAAAGCACCTCGGTATTGCTACTTATTCCGTCAAAGGTCTTGAATCGGACATTGAAGGCTCATTCAAATCACTTGCTGATGCAGGTTATGTTGTAATGGAGATTTCAAATTACAATGCAGGCACTGGCTTGGTAGCAGGATTAAAACCTGCTGAATATGCTACTCTGGCAGAGAAATACGGTCTTGATATTATTTCAAGTCATGCACGTGCAAAATTTGATGTGAAAGACGTTGAAGCTACTCTTACAGCCTGGGGAAAGGTATTTGATGACCA
>CAIMVD010000396.1 GCA_903844815.1 uncultured Bacteroidota bacterium
CCCCCTGCCCCCCAGGGGGGGTGTTCTTAAATCCCCCCTTGGGGGGTTGGGGGGTAAAAACACAAGAATAGTAGAGTGGTCCCTGTGGTAAAATATTCTTTTCATGTTTGGTAATAATATTCCTTAACTAAACGCCATTGATAACTAAATAGCTAAAATACGTTCTTAAAGGGCAATAATTTATTCAGGCGAGGAACAGTTCAATTCCTGCACTTTCAAATTCCTCCCGATACGCCGGATCCAGGTCAATGTCGGTTGCAATGCGCTTTATGTCAGAGAGATATCCTATCCTTGTAAGTCCCGTTTTGCCAAATTTGCTTGAATCGGTTACTATGATGGTTTCTGAGGCTTTTTTAATTATATAACTCGAAATTTCAGCGCGGAAAATATCCCGAAGTGTAAAACCGTTTTCAGAAGTGTATCCGTCAATTCCAATAAAGGCTTTGTCGAAATTCAGGACATCAAGTGACGCTTTTGTGATTTTTCCGACAAGGCTCTCGCTTGACTGCTGGTAACTCCCGCCTGTTAAAATGATGTTTGCCTGAACGCCGTTCCTTAACTGCCTCGCAATATAAACATTTGTAGTAACCAGAGTGATATTTTTCATTTTTATGAGTTCTCTTGCAAGAAGAGCATTCGTCGATCCTGACTCAATCAGTATGGTCTCCCCTTCATTGACAAGCGTCGCTGTCTTTCTTGCAATTCTCAACTTCTTTTCATAATTGAAACCTAAACGGTTTGAAAGATCATCTGCATCCTGAAGCACAGCACCTCCGTGAACCCGCTTTATTAATCCTTCCGATTCGAGGAATTTCAGATCCTGACGGATTGTTGCCGATGAAACGCCCAGACGATCCGAAAGTGCATTAACCGTGGTCTGGTCATTTTCCCCCAATAATTTAAGAATGCCTATTTGCCTGTCATTCAACATATTTCGAGGTTTAGCGAGGCAGCACCTATTACCCCTGCATCCGGACCAATATCCGAAATCTTTATTTCTACCGGATCAAAAATCATGTCACGGGCCAAATCATAAAAAGTCTTTCTAATATGGTCAACATAGAATTCCCCCCAGCTAAGAAGTCCACCGCCCAGCACAATGAGCTGTGGGTTCAATGCCTGGAAAATATTATAAATGCCTATTCCGACATACCTTGCGCTGTCGAGAATTATCTCCTTCGACAAAGCATCGCCGATGTCGAGTCCCTGCTTAAGGAGCTTTCCGTCGACTAATGAATAGTCAAAGTTTTCAGGAAGTTCGAGGGATGATCTTTTACCTTCCTTCAGCTTTTTTCGGAAGAGGTGAGGAAGAGCCATACCGCATGCACAAGCCATCAGGCAGCCTCTGTTTCCGCATGTGCATACCAACTCGCTTTCAGGTTCGATGATCGTATGTCCGAATTCCCCTGCGGTGCCTGTCATTCCCCTGTATAGCTTACTGTCTATAATAATACCTGCTCCGATGCCTGTACTTATCGTAAGGAAGACCATATTATTAAATCCTCTTCCTGCTCCAAATTTGAACTCTCCAAACGCCTGTGCATTGGCATCATTATCGAGGGTCACGGGAACACTAAAACCCTGCTGAATAGTATTTCTAAGCGGATAACCTTTATACCCTTTCAGGTTTGATGTTGTTATTATGGTTCCGTCCCGGAACCGGATATGGCCGGCACAGCCTATACCTATTCCGCAAAGGTCTGATTCGGTAAGGTTGTTCCTTTTCAGCATTCGCCTGATATTGAATTTAATCTGATCGGTCATCCCGCATTCAGATTTTTCAACATGATCGCAATCAATGCATTTATCAATGATTACTCCATCAAGCGTAGTTAACGCAACTGAGAGTTTTGTGCCTCCTATGTCGACCCCGCAAAGAATGTTTCCCATAAAAATGTTTTATAAAGTTTGTTCGGTACGTGCTATTATATCGTCCTGGGTATCGGGCGACAATGTAGTAAAGAAAGCACAATAACCGGCAACCCTGACAATAAGATCTCTGTAGTTTTCGGGATCTTTTCGTGCGGCCATAAGTGTCTCTCTTGAAACAATATTATATTGGACATGCCATCCTTTCAGATCACAAAAAAATGCCCGGAGCATCGATGCCAGCTTTTTCTTGTCCGACTCGCTGCTTATTGCCGAAGGTGAAAGTTTCTGGTTCAGAAGCACTCCTCCCATTATCTTTTCAGTGGGCAGTTTGGATACTGATTTGAAAACTGCAGTCGGACCTAGTATGTCAGTTCCAGAAGAAGGGGAACTTCCCTCAGCAACAGGAGTATAGGCCTTTCTTCCGTCAGGTGTAGCTGAAACAACGGCGCCACTCGGAACATTTGCCGAGATGCTTGAAGTACCAGCATAATACCTGCAACCTATTGGCCCCCTCCCATAACGGGTAGTGTGGTACTTTTCAAGCTCATATATGAATTCAAGATACGCATCCCGAAGCAGCAGATCTACATAATCGTCGTCGTTTCCATACTTCGGGGCAAAATTCATCAGCATGTAACGGATCTTTTCGCCTTCCTTCCCGTCAAAGTCCGACTCGATGGCGTCAATAAGCTGTTTCCAGGTCAGTTTCTTTTCTTCAAACACAAGCTTCTTTATCGCAGCAAGCGAGTTTCCAAGGTTTGCAATTCCGACCTGCAAGCCCGATACAAAGTCGTATTTAGATCCGCCCTCCTTAATTGTCTTTCCCCTGCTGATGCAACTGTCGACAAAGGCAGAACAGAGAATATCGGGAACATATTCTTCAATAGCAGTATCCACGGCAGTATCAATCTCTACAGTCTTGCCCGCATAGTACTTAATCTGGTGCTGCCATGCCTTGAAAAGATCATCATAACTTTCAAATCCGTCGAAGCTCCCTATTCCTTTATAAAATGTCTTTCCGGTACTTTTATCAAGACCATCGTACAAGGTCGCCAGGAAAACACGCATCAGATTCAGAAAACTCATGCCTGTACAACGGTAGCCCCATTTCCCCGGCACCGCAATCTCAATACATCCTATGGCAGAATAATTATATGCATCTTCCCTTTCAACGCCCAGTTTGAGCAGTCCGGGTATCACAACCTCATCATTATTGAAAGCCGGCATCCCGAAACCCTTGCTTATCAGGTTAATGCATTCCAGAAGGAACCCTTCATTTATATTCTTATGGAACCTTACTGAGAGGTTTGGCTGGGTCAGCTTCATCTTTCCTACAGAATGAAGTATCAGAAAACTGAGTTCATTTACTGCATCTGATCCGTCAGAGTTTTGTCCGCCAATAGTTACGTTCTGGTACAGCGGGCCTCCAGCCGAAAACTGAGTATGCGACCATGGACGTATTTTATTAATTGAAAGAAGCTTGATCCAGGTATTTTCAAGAAGTTCCGATGCAAATTCGTCGGTCAGCCTTCCTGTTATAATATCATTTTTGTAAAACGGGTAAAGGTACTGGTCCATTCGACCGAGCGAAACGGAATGGCCGTTGCTCTCAATCTGAAGTATCAGCTGCACAAAATAGACAAGCTGAAGCGCCTGATAGAAATTCTCAGGAGGTCTCTCTGAGATCACCTTGCAATTTGCTGCAATAAATGCGAGTTCGCCGCTTCTCTTCGCGTCTTTTTCTGTTGAGCACTTCTCAAGAGCAAGATCGTGAAAACGAAGAATGAATGATTGAAAAGCCCTGATACTTATTTTAAGGGCCGTATAGAAATGGTCTTTTCTTACGCCTTCCTGTTCTGAACGCTTTACCTGGCTGTGATAATCTTCTATTTCCCCTAGGTAACCATTCAGTCCTGCTGACAAAATTTTATAGAAATCAACCGCAATATGGGCATCGCCCGATGTAAGATTCCCTGTAGCCTTTATAATTGAGGAATCCTGCAAATCCCTCAGCTCCTGCGACATTATTGCCCTGCCTTTATTATACAGGGTCTTTCCCTTCCACCATGCCGCTATCTCCGTCAACTCCTTTTTATGTTCTTCGGTAATGAAGAAAGCGTCGCCGGGCCGAAAGGCGAGTTCATCCATCTCGGCGGGCAGCCAGTCGACGGCATACTCCGGGAAAATTGGTGCCGCCCGGTGGTTCGATGACTGGTTGCCAACGATGAGTTCACCGTCATCAATAAACACCGACATCCCCTTCAATGTCATTTCAAGGGCAAGGGCCCTTTTAATAATGACAGGCTGATCTTCATTTTCAGAGTAAGCGCGTGTATAGAACAATGCTCTTTCAGTGCACACCGAAGGCTTTGCCCTCATAACCCTTTCCCTTAATCCGGACATTCTATCCGATACGATGTCTGTAATAGTCTTTTGTAACATGGTTTTATCCGCCTGATTTAGCAATTAATCCTTTCGATTCTGCATAGTTTATGTATCCGGCCACCTCTTCCGTTTCTACCTTTTTCACACTTTCAAAGCTGTTTTCAATACCAAGCATCCGGTATTTTCCCATTCCAAGATTATGATAAGGCAGAAAATGAATTTCCCTGATAGTTTTAAGGGAGAGGACAAAATTGATGATCTCTTCTATCTCGTTTTTTGTATGGTTGAAGCCGGGTATAACGGGAATCCTTATTATTATATCGTCATGAAGTTCTGAAAGTCTTTTAAGGTTTCTCATCACAAGTGAAGCGTCACCACCAGTAAACCGGCTAAATTTAGAAAGCTCTGTATGTTTTAAATCTGCCAGAAAGGTGCCGGTGAGATTAATGCATCTTTCGATATTTTCCCAGGGAACATGGAGCGAAGTCTCGATAGCGACATTCACGTTTCTGTGCTTGAGCTCTGTTAGAAGATCTGTTAATGCCGGCCCCTGCGACAGAGGTTCCCCTCCTGATAATGTTACGCCTCCGCCACTTGCCCTGTAAAAAGGGATGTCCTTGCCGATCTCTGAAAGGATATCACTGAAGCTCTTCTCTTCTCCTGAAACAACAAGAGCCCGGGATGGACAAATATCCTTCAATTTTATTATTTCAGAATCAGATGTCTCTTTGATTTCTATTCCGTTCACACCCCTTTTTACGGCTTCACTCCCGGTTGCAATACATTCGAGGAAGTTTCTGCAGAGGCGGCTATCGTACATCAGGCTGGGTGCAAAGGACTGGCTTTCAGGGTTAGAGCACCATGAGCATCTTAAAGGACATCCCTTGAAAAAGACTATGGTTCTAATCCCCTCTCCATCGTGCGTCGAAAACCTCTGAATATTGAAAATCATAATAGAATTATTCAACAATCCTGTTCCTGAATTCTTTCTTTTTGAATCAATTCAAAGGTAAAATATTTTTCATAACAAACAAATAATACTTTCATATGAAACCTTTTTTAGTTTCATATGAAAGTGAAAGATTAAATATTTCCCGGAGATTAAGTAAAAATGGAAAAACAAACATGTTTTTTCCACCCTTCGTGCCCTTGTTACATCCTTTGTGTCCTTCGTGTTTAACTGATTTTCTTTTTAAACACAAAGGGCACTAAGGAAACACCAATGAAAAAATGGAATTTCCGAAAGGACAAATTGACTTTTTGCACATGGAAGATAAGACAGGACAGGATTAAATTATTTATAGATGCTGTTTCTTCTGTCAATAAGTTTTTCGTCGGAAATATAGTCATCATATGCCGTATGCTTATCGATCATTCCGCCCGGACCGATTTCGATAACACGGTTACAGACTGTCTGGATGAACTCATGGTCATGCGACGACATGAGGATATTTCCCTTGAATTTTATAAGTGTATTGTTAAAAGCCTGTATTGATTCAAGGTCGAGATGGTTTGTAGGGCTGTCGAGGAGCATCACATTGGCATTCCTGATCATCATTCTGGAAATCATGCAACGCACTCTTTCTCCTCCCGAAAGGACATTTACCTTTTTGAATATCTCTTCGCCCGAGAAGAGCATTTTCCCGAGAAAGCCCCTGAGGTACATCTCACTTGTGTCATCAGAATAATTTGCAAGCCAGTCAATCAGGTTAATATCTTTTTCAAAAAACTTCTCATTCTCCAGCGGAAGGTAGGCCTTCACAATTGTCTGGCCCCATTCAAAAGTACCCTGATCCTGTCCTTCATGGCCTTTGAGTATCTCGAACAATTCAGTCATAGCCCTGGAATCACGTGACAGGAAGACAACTTTGTCATTTTTATTTAATGTGAAATTAAGGTCCTTAAAAAGCAGTTTCCCCTCAAAGGTTTTGCTTAGGCCCTTTACATTAAGGATACTGTTTCCGGGTTCGCGACCGGGAGTAAATATTATACCGGGATATTTACGGGTAGATGGCTTAATCTCTTCAATATTAAGCTTTTCAATCATTTTCTTCCTGCTGGTTGTCTGCTTCGATTTGGCCACATTGGCGCTGAACCGCTGAATAAATTCCTGCAGTTCCTTTTTCTTCTCCTCTGCTTTTTTGTTCTGAGTCATCTGCTGCCGCAGTGCCAGCTGGCTCGACTCGTACCAGAAGCTGTAGTTTCCGGAGAAGAGCTGAACGCGGCTGAAATCGATATCGATGATGTGAGTGCAGATTGAATCGAGGAAGTGCCTGTCGTGTGATACAACAAGAACTGTATTCTCAAATTCCGACAGGTAGTTCTCAAGCCAGTTAACCGTTTCCAGGTCGAGGTCGTTCGTAGGCTCATCAAGCAGAAGGTTGTCAGGTTTACCAAATAATGCCTGTGCCAGCAGAACCTTAACCTTTTCCTTGCCTGTAAGCTCCTTCAGAAGATTGTAATGAAGATCTTCCCTGATACCTAAACCGCTGAGAAGGCTTGCGGCATTGCTCTCAGCATTCCATCCGTCAAGTTCATTAAATTTCTCTTCGAGTTCCGACGCCCTGATACCGTCTTTATCGGTAAAGTCCGATTTGGCATAAAGAATATCCTTTTCGTTCCTTATACTCCACAACTTATCATGCCCCATCATAACCGTATCAAGCACGCTGCACTCATCAAACTCAAAGTGGTCCTGTTTCAGTACAGACACCCTTTCGCCATGACCGAATGATACATTACCGGTACGTGCATCCACACCTCCGTAAAGCATTTTAAGAAAAGTCGATTTGCCGGCACCGTTTGCGCCAATTATACCATAACAGTTACCCGGGGTGAAAACAAGGTTAACGTCCTGAAATAATATTCGTTTACCGTATTGAATGCTAAGATTGGAGGCTGTGATCATTTATATTCTGATTTTGATTTTTTATTTTTATTTATATTTATTTCATCGGGACAATTAAACATTCCGCTAAGTTACGAACAGCTAAGCAATTGTTCTTAAAAAGTTTGTAAAAATGAGCGTGAGGTTTAAAGGGACTTGCGAATTTTAAAATCGGATGTTTCATGAAAGGTAATGGAAGGAAAATTCTCCCTGGCCAGTTTCAGCATCCATTCGCTTTCTGCGAAGAAGACAGGATTATTTTCCTTATCATAAGCGATAGCACCAGGCTTTCTCCTGATGAAAGTCTCAAGTTCGGTTTTATTATCAGTCGTAAGCCAGCAGGCCTTTATGAAAGGTAATGGTGAAAAGTTGCACCTTGCTCCGTATTCATGTTCCAGTCTGAACTTAATAACTTCGTACTGAAGTTCACCGACGGTACCGATAATTTTTCTGTTTCCCGGTTGCTGAAGGAAGAGCTGGGCAACACCTTCATCGGTCATCTGCCAAACACCTTTCTCAAGCTGTTTGGTTTTCATGGGATCGAGATTTACAACCTCCCTGAGGATCTCCGGAGAGAAGCTGGGCACACCCTTAAAGTGAAGCGGTTCTCCTTCAGTAAGGGTATCCCCTATCTTGAAATTTCCGCTATCGTAAAGCCCGACAACATCACCGGGAAATGCCTCATCAACAATACTCTTGCTGTTAGCCATGAAACTGGTGGGCGAAGAGAACCTCATCTTTTTTTCGAGACGGGTATGGAAATAAAATTTATTTCTTTCAAATCTCCCCGAACAGATCCGCATGAAGGCTATCCTGTCGCGGTGATTAGGATCGAGGTTTGCATGTATCTTGAAAACAAATCCTGTCAGTTGTTCTTCATCAGGGCTGATTTCGCGTTCAATTGTATGAAGAGGTCCCGGGCAGGGAGCGATTTCGAGGAAAGTCTCAAGGAGCTCAAGCACTCCGAAGTTATTCAGGGCACTTCCAAAAAAGAGGGGAGCAAGATAACCTTCACGGTATAACGGCATATTGAAAGACTCATACATGTCCTGAACCAGCCCTATCTCTTCCCAAAGTTTTCTGATATTATCCTCGCCTACAAATTCAACGAGTCTGGGGTCTTTAATATCCTTTGTACTTATAAGCTTTTCCGATACAGTACTCTTATCGGGTGCAAATATCTCAACATCCTTCCTGAAAAGGTTATAAACCCCCTTGAAGGTCTTTCCGTTCCCAATAGGCCAGGTATAGGGGCAAACAGCTATATTAAGTTCTTTTTCAAGCTCATCCACAATATCGTAGGGATGTATCCCGTCGCGGTCCATCTTATTTATGAAAATCATCACGGGTGTGTGGCGCATACGGCAGACCTCCATCAGTTTCCGGGTCTGCTCCTCGACTCCCTTCACGGAATCAACCACAAGAATAACACTATCTACAGCAGAAAGTGTACGATAGGTATCTTCAGCAAAGTCCTTATGTCCCGGAGTATCCAGAATATTTACCCTGATATTATTAAAATCGAAGGCCATTACCGATGTCGAAACCGAGATGCCTCTCTGTTTCTCAATTTCCATGAAATCGGAAGTAGTCGTTTTCCTTATCTTGTTACTGCGAACTGCACCTGCGGTCTGAATGGCTCCGCCAAACAGAAGAAGTTTTTCGGTCAGGGTAGTTTTTCCGGCATCAGGGTGGCTGATGATGGCAAAAGTCCTTCTTTTTTTGATTTCGTCTTTTAAATCCATATGCTGGCGCAAAAGTAGTAAAATTTGATAAATTGAGAAGCCTCTACTGACCGCTATATAAAACGATTAACTTTGAGCATGTATTTATCGATCACCAAAACATGAAGACAAGGAGAATAATAGTAGCACTGATCATACTGATTGTTGTTGCAGGTAACGCTGAAGGTCAGAAGAAAAACAGTTTCCGGCCGTTTTTTTTCATTCAGATTACCGACCCCCAGTTTGGCATGACAGAATCAGACAAGGGATTTTCTATTGAAACGGAGCTTTATACAAGAGCCGTAGAATTGATAAATAAACTCAGTCCCCCTTTTGTAGTTATTACCGGCGACCTTGTAAATAACAGGAAGATTTTATCGCAGATAACAGAGTTTAAAAGAATTACGGCAATGATCGATCCTGAAATAAAGGTATGGTACTCCCCGGGCAATCATGATGTCGGTCAGGTGCCTTCGCGCACAGCAATCGATTCATTTATTTATGACTATGGTCATGACAGGTTTTCATTCATTTACCGGAACAATCTTTTCATCGGACTCAACTCACCAATCATTAAAAACAAAATACCAGGTCTTGAAGAGGATCAGTTTGAATGGCTTCGAAAAATAATTTCTGAAAATAAAGATGTTAGTCACAAAGTAATTTTCACTCATTACCCGTTTTTTATAACCGATGCTGATGAAGCTGAGGTTTATTCAAATATAAGCCCTGACATAAGGAAAAAATACCTGGAGCTATTCAGGCAACAGGAGGTTGATGCAATATTCGCAGGTCATCTTCACAAAAACACATCGGCAAAATACGGTAAAATGGAAATGACTGCAACAAGTTCTGCCGGGAAACCGCATTCTGAAGCGCCTCCGGGTTTCCGCGTAATAATAGTGAGACCTGACAGTATTGTCAGCACTTATTACGGCCTCGACGAAGCACCGTCGAAAATCAGAACCAAGAAGAAGATGTAAAGTTGAGCCCACTCCGAAAAAATAATAAATGCAATTGCTACGAAGACACGAAGACGCTAAGGCTCACAAATAGCTTATTATTAATCAATCAAATAGGATTATCTTCGTGCCTTTGCGCCTTTGTGGCAAAAAAAAGACTTTTCGGAGTAGGCTCAAAGTTTTAGATGAAGAAACCATCTGGTTTCCTAAAAGTATCAGGTTTTATAGAATGGCATGAAACTTGCATTGATTAATTCAGCGGTAAATTGGATAATAAGGAAGAACATCTAATAAGCAAGAACAATTTTAGATTTATGCTATTTATTACTATTTGTAGTGGATTACTCAATTTTATTATATTTGCAATACTAAACTAAGTACACTGAAATCAATTCAAACCAACATTAATTTAAAAAGAAACGTCATGCAAATCAAAAAGAATTTAATGCTTGTATGTCTTGCACTCTTTGTAGCTGCATCAGCTTCAGCACAGACTTTCAAATATGTAGGTGCAGACAAGTGCAAGATTTGTCATAACAAACCTGCAACAGGTGAACAGTATGCAAAATGGCAGAAAGATCTTCACTCACAGGCCATGAAGTCGCTTTCTTCACAGGCTTCTCTCGACTATGCTAAGAAAAATGGCATCGCCGATCCTGCAAAGGAAGCAAAATGTCTCAAATGCCATTCGACTTTTGATGCTGTTGCTGCAAACCTTCGCGGGGGCATAACACAGGCTGAAGGGGTTTCATGTGAGTCATGCCACGGAGCTGGCAGTGCCTACAAGTCACCGGTTATCATGAAAAGCAAGGAACAGTCTCTGAAAAACGGACTTATACTCCCAACCAAAGAAATTTGTTTACAGTGCCACAACAAAGAAAACCCATTCCACAAGGAATTCAATTTTGAAACATTCTCTGCAAAGATTGCTCATCCCAATCCTGCTGCCAAGTAATAACAAAATTATTTACTAAATATTATGAATCCTTTGCCGGGGAAAACCGGCAAAGGATTCGTATTTAAAGACCACAATAAAATAAAATCAGTAACCTGAATCAATAATAAGAAGATAAATAATATGAAGAAAATAATAATCTCACTTGCAATAATGACTGCGGTTATCTCGTGCAAAGGCCCGGGTTCAGGACCCCTGTCAAAAGAATCATTCGATAAAAAAGGAGAAACTACCGAAGCTACCGAAGCTCAGAGCCATGGAGGTATGGTTAAACCTGAAAAAGCAAGTGTTACTATTACACCTTGCGAAGGCTGCATAAAAATTGCAGACCTGATAGCAAATAAAAAATCATATGCTGGCAAAACAATAAAGGTCTCCGGCGTTGTAACTAAATACAATGCAGAGATCATGGGTAAGAACTGGGTCCACATTCAGGATGGTTCTGAGTCCAATGGCCAGTTCGACCTTACAATCACAACCAGCCAGAAGGTTGTCGTAGACGAAAATGTAACCTTCGAAGGCATAATAGCCCTCGATAAGGACTTCGGTTACGGTTATGTTTACGGCATTCTTATGGAAGAGGGGAAAGTGGTTAACTAAACAAAGCATGTTGGCCCCGATTGCAAATCGGCGCCAGCGGATGAAACAAAGAATATTGGCACCGATTGCAAATCGGCGCCAGCTAATGAAACAAAGAATATTGGCAC
>CAIMVD010000397.1 GCA_903844815.1 uncultured Bacteroidota bacterium
CGGTGCGTTCCCTTCCGGCCTACGGCCTCCAGGGAACGCACCGAAGGAAAGGGTTCATCAACCTTGAGAAAGAAATGACACACTTATTTGAACACTCCCAAATTGTAGCATCCTTTAATAATCAAGATAATCAACTTATCACATATAGCTTCTCAAATTTACTTTTAATACTTTTTATAATAGTATTCTTTGGCATTTATTTTAGGTCAATATTTTATCTATTTGTAATACTCACACCCAATTTAGTTAATCTCATTCCCTCAAATGAGCTTTCTATTATATAAAAATCACTAGTGACCGACTAAAATAATAAAAGTAGGGGTACTCCCCAACGGTTTCCCCCAATTTTGTAACTTGGTTTTGTCGAAAACTAAATACAACATGGGTAAAATTATAGAAATAGTAACTAATCAGTGCCTAGAGTTTGGAGTGCCTAGATCGCCAAAAGTTAATAATATTCGATGAATCAGTTTCTTTTATAAGTAACTATGACACTTAACACTTCTACCACATTTTGATTATTATTTATGGCAGTATCTATAATGGATCTCAGGATTGCGAAGTTCTCAGCAGCATTCAGTATTTTGAACTGCCCGGATATTTTTTGTCTGACCCTGACATTTCGTTTGGCCCTTTCCGAACCATTATTATCAGTAGGTATGTCTGGATGATAGAGAAAGGTAAAGATATGATCACGATATTTTATAATTCGCTTTTGAAAAGAGATCAACTCTTTTTGCTTCGGGTCCAAAGGCTCCTTCAACAGACACTCCAGCTCCTTTTCCAGATCGGATCGGACTTGATTAGGATAGTAATAGATGGGAGGCGCAAGTTGCTTTTTAAGTTTATGCGTTTCCTTGAGCATAGACCGAAATCTAGCCGGCCAATCTACTTTGTAACGCTCTTCAAGATATTTTGTCTCACTCTCCAGATGAGCTGTGCAAAGCTGATGCTTGCCTACCTGGGTTTGAAAGTGCGCTATACAGCAATCGTGAATAAGTACAGCTTAATTGGAGATTCCACTCATATTCTCAATAATCGTAGTTGTGCCGCGATTGTCAGAGGCAATAATGTAGGTAGCCCGCTTATGTTGCCAGGCCCAGAACCAATTTTTTCCCCATTGATTTTCACACTTGTTTCGTCTGTGCCAATAACTCCGCTGTTCAATACATTCTTCCTTATCATCTCGTAGGCTTCAACACCTTTGGATGCGAGTCGTTTCAACAAACAATGAAGACCTCATTCACTTATCTGAACAGCAAAAATGTTATTAAGCATTTCCTGAAGCCTTTTAAAGGGATGGTATTGCCTTATGCTAAGATAACCAACGAGAGATTCAATTCTCTTGCCATATTTGACAGGACAGTCAACATCAACTGGAAAATCACTCTCTACCACCTTTCCGCAAGTGCAGGTGCATTTATAAACCCGGTGCTCTGTCACTATCTGCTTAATGACGGGGATATCTATAACCTGTCGTATCCCAAAAAGCTCAAAAGGTTGATCACTCACATCTTTTCCGCATTCAGGACAAAAACATGCGTGATGTTCAATAATCTTATCGGGATTATCTGTCATCTCCAGGGTTTTGCCATCATGCCCGGATTGTCCGCCTGCTTTACGATTTCCTTTCTCTCTAAGACTAATTGTACGTGCTGGCCTGTTATCATCTTTCGAAGGGTGCAGTGAGCTATTGTTACTGTCTTTCTTGGTTTTGTACCGTGCTACTTACCGTTCAAGAGCTTCAATTCTTGCAATCAGCAGAGGAATTTTAGCAAGTTCCTGCGCCTGCATCAAAATGATGCGCTGAAGGTCGACAATGATTTTATAGGATGGTTCCATAGTTTGTAATACGAAACTAATCCGTAATCCAATATATCAAAGAACGTAACCGCCTATTTATCAAACATTAAAATAATAATTGTCCATATGTGTTCATTTTTCACAAAACAACTCAACCCCAATACAATAGATGTTGATTTCAAACGAAAAACTGTTAGTAACACCTAATTTTACCGAAACTGATTAGTTACATTTAATTTAATTTCTCCAAGAAAGAAGAAAAATTTGTTTCTGGCCCCGAGGCTTTTTTTTTGACTAAAATATTAGCGAGGGACAATTAGCACATGTTCCAATGCAGCGAGGTAGGCTCGACTCTCCACAGGTCGGGCTTACTTTTTTTAATGCATAGAAGCAGAATCCCTGACCTCTTCCACTAAAGCACGAAATACTCTTACGTCTCTTTTGTAGCTTTTTTTTCAAGTATTTCAAAATATTACAATTATTATTAGGGCATTTCACTGGAAGCGGTGTTCTCTTCGATCACATTGTTTAATTATTCCCGCGGGCGCTATGTTCCGGGCTACACTTCGCTACGGAAGCCTTGAAGCTGAAAAAGCTTCTACGGGTTCTAAACCTTTCACAGCACTAATGCATGATTTTTTCGCTCCATTGGAAGACTCAAAATCATAATACAGAAGTGGTGTTCGCCTAAGGGCTCACTCTATAAACAAGTTTTTACAAAGTTTGCCATAAGTCCTAAAAACGTTGGCCCCATGCGTAAATAGCTATTACACGCAAAAGACTACGGCATAAAGTCGCTGCGCTATTTATTCCGTTTCCTTTTGCACTTATTTAATCCTTTTGGCTGTCGTCAGCTGGTAAAAACTTTGTTTAACTTAAATCTATCGCATTATGAAAAACACACAGTCCACCCAGCAAACAATCGATTTTCTTCATGTAGCAGAAGTTTCCCTTATCTACGTGACTAAAGTTAAACCTTCGGATCGACTGGGTAAAATGTTCCAGGGATGCACAAAAGATCTTCTTCGACTCCTGGAATCAAAACACAATTGAACATAAGGAAACTTTTAAAATACTGCTACTTAATAGGGCAAACAAAGTCCTTGGAATTACCACAATCTCTGAAGGAGGATTATCCGGTACAGTAACGGATGTTAGGCTGATTTACCAGTATGCCATTAAAGGTAACGCTTCAGGAAGTATAATATGCCATAATCACCCTTCAGGAAATGTCAACCCAAGTGAGAGCGACCAGAAGATAACTAATAAAATAAAAGAAGCTGGAAATATTCTTGACATTCAGTTACTCGACCACATTATCATTACCCCAGAAAGAGAGATCTACAGAAGCTTTGCTGATGAAGGTCAGGTTTAAAATTAATACCCTTCGGGGTATTTTTTTCGGTTTACAGGGGTATTCTAGGCAGTCTTTGCCTTTGCATGGTTTTGCCCTCTCACCAGGAAAGAATCAGCCGGTTTCTAGCTTCACTCCAAACGTCTAACACTACCCCCCCAGCGCTCTCACCAGCTCATACCCTACTTTAGAGAAACATAACGGCCCGGTGGTTAGAATTAGTTGCCGACCGAAGCACTGTTGACTTTGTCTCGGCAGCAGGATTGCTCACGGTACAAAAGCTTTGTAAAATCCAAGTTAGTACAGGCAAAAATTCTAGTATTATTCCTATCTATTTATCCTTTATACAACGAACAGATAATCCTACATGAGATACCTGAGGTGTTGCATAAGCAGTATCAAGACTACAACTGATATAGAGCATTATGGCATCTACCCTGTCAAAACCAGGGGGAACTGGATACTCGGTAGAGGACCACCAAAAACCAAGATATTCGATTTCTGAGAATTTGCCTTGTGAATATCGTCCAGCAGGCAAAGCTGAAAAACAATATTTATCAGTCCCATTACCATCCATCGCCCACCCGGTTTTCGCCTTCAGTTTTATTCCAGGATCCGAACCGATAAAAGCAAAAAGCTCATTAAGTTCTTTATGAGCAGGAAGGTGCCAGCCCGCAGGACATGCTTTTTTTGCGGTTTCCCAATTGTAAAGATATCCGTCGTGAAGAAGATTCTTTTTACGAATGGGGTCAACTTTATTTTCATAAATAAAATAATCTCCGGATTCTGGTTTGTAGGCTAAATTTTCAGCCATCCAAGTTTGGTTGCCAATTTTAACCCACTTGTAACTCTTCCCATCTCGTTTATCAATAAAAGAACCGTTTGTTTGTGCATTTGTTGTGCTACCTACGCAAAAAATATAGAATGTAATTGCAAAATATCTAATAATTCTTAGTTTATGAGTCATTTTTGCTTTATTAAACAATTCTTGAATATGCCTTTCAGGACAAGCTTCAATATTGTTGGTTTTCAAATTACTAAATTTTATATATCCAAGAAATGTACAATATGCTAGAGGAAGATACATCAAATCCAAACC
>CAIMVD010000398.1 GCA_903844815.1 uncultured Bacteroidota bacterium
CCCCCTGCCCCCCAGGGGGGGTGTTCTTAAATCCCCCCTTGGGGGGTTGGGGGGTAAAAACACAAGAATAGTAGAGTGGTCCCTGTGGTAAAATATTCTTTTCATGCTTGGTAATAATATTCCTTAACTAAACGCCATTGATTTAATATTTATAATGACAGGCGCAGGTGAGCCAAATCAATGGTTACGGGCAGATGCCATTGCCGGAATACTTATTAATTCAGGAGGTCGTCAATAACTTGTTGTTCATCGGGGGTTAAAGGAGTGACCTTATTAAAGTGCGTCCAGTCAGGCTCTGTTCTTTTAACTCCTTCCCATCTGTAAACGTCAGAGAATTTTCCGCCATAAATTAACTTATCCATTGTATAATACTTGAAAAGATGAACCAGGTTTCCTGAATCGGAATCATATCCTGAAATTGTGGTGCGGATCATGGAGGCATGTGGATTTGAAATCATCGTTTTCAGATGTTCCCGGGATGATCTGTTTTCATCTCCATCCAAACGTATTTCCAGATACCAGGTCATCTCTACCAATGGTGCATTGATTTCCCGTCTCAATAAGGTTCTTTTCACATTATTGGCGATTTGAATAAATTCAAAAGTTGCCGTACAATCGACCAGGTATTTCCCTTTGTTGCCAACCCTTGAAGAAAGATAGACCCTGTCATTTCTGAAACGGATAAAAAAATTATCCGTCAGCAGTATATCATTGGGCCTCTGCAGAAATTTGTAGGCGATATAACCTCCAAAAACCGGGAAGAATGTAAGCTCAATACAGGATTCAATAAAAACTATTAAATGGCCGATTCCTGCTTTAGGAACAATATCGCCATATCCGATCGTAGTAAATGTAACAGCGCTAAAATAAATATAATCAAGAAAGTGAAAGGCATTAGATCGCGATACTGACCTAAAATCCAATGAGTCAAAAAAGAAATATAGTAAACCAAAAACCAGAGTAACAGCAATATAGAATGCAACCCCGTTCAGAACAGTATTCCTGATCCGGTGATTCAAGATGTAGGAAGCACCGTTCAGAATTGTCTTCTTAAGTCGTATTAAGCCCATAATAAGATTTAAATCTGAAAGATAACTTTTGGGTATTAATATAATACAAAAAAGTGAATAAATAATCCGGATCGCTTCAGGAAGTGGGCTAGAATCGTCCGGGATCATAAAAAAGCAGTAATTAATGCAGGAATTTGCCTACACAGGATTAAGTAGTATTCTTACAAATATTTATCCAAAGCCTTACAGTATACTCTTCTATTTAGTAATACCTTTAATAGTTCGTCGTGAGATACTTTTGATATTTTTTGGTGATTATTGCACAAAAAGATATGGTTTTGTGGTTAAGGAAAGGAAACATTATGTTGAAAAATCGCAATGACCAATCTGAAGCTGAAACTGTGCGCCAAAAGGCAGAAGAGTTTCTGAAGGAGAAATCAGAAGCAAAAATACTGGAGCTTATAGAGGAGTTGTCCTTGCAAAACGAAGAGAAGGCAATGCGGGTTGAGGAATTAAGCGTTGCAAGTGCCAATGCACTGAAACTTACTCATGAGCTTGTGGTTCACCAGATAGAGCTGGAAACATTGAACATTGAGCTTATTCTGGCAAAAGAGAGGGCTGATGAAGCTGCTGAAAAATATGCCGAATTATACGACAATGCACCCACAGGTTATTTTATTCTCTCCAAAGAAGGTAACATAATTGAGTTAAACCTCATAGGAGCAGATATGCTAGGAAAGGAAAGACGGTTGCTAAAAAGCAGCAGGTTTGGCTTTTTCGTTTCCAATGATACAAAGCCAGCCTTCAATACCTTTCTAAATAAAACATTTAACAGCCAATCCAGAGAAACCTGTGATGTGACTCTGATATCGGGCGGCAAAACACCTGTATATCTTCACCTCACCGGCATTGTTAACGAAAACAGAGAACAATGCCTTGTGACTACTGTCGACATCACCGGACAAAAGCTGGCAGAGGAAGCATTAATAGTGAGCGAAAAGAAATTCCGAACGGTGGCTGATAATACCTATGACTGGGAATACTGGCAGGGGGCTGATGGCCGGATTATTTACATTTCTCCATCCTGTGAAAGGATTTGCGGTTATAATCCGGAAGAGTTTTTATCAGACAATTCACTGCTTGAAAAAATCATACATCCCGGCGATGCAACTCTTTTTAGTGGTTATTATGAACATTTACATTCCCCGGAGCACATAAATAGAATTGATGAGTTCGATTTCAGAATCCTTAAGAAAGATGGCTCCGTGGCTCATATCGGACATATAAGCAGACCTGTTTTTGATGAGAAGGGGAATTACGAGGGCCGGCGTATCAGTAACAGGGACATCACCGGGCGCAAACAGATGGAAGAAGAACTGAAACTGGGATCTGTTCGTTTGGAATTAGCTGCCCGTGCAGGAGGCGTTGGCGTGTGGGACTACGACATTGTAAATAACATACTTGTATGGGACGACCAGATGTTTGCACTTTACGGGATTGCCAGAAAGGATTTCATCGGTGGTTATCAGGCATGGCAGGATGGATTACATCCCAAAGATAAAGAGCGCGGCGATAATGAATTCCAGATGGCGATACGTGGCGAAAAAGACTATGATATTGAGTTCCTCGTAGTCTGGCCCGATGGCTCTGTTCACAATATCAGGGCTCTGGCAGTAATTCAACGCGATGATTCAGGAATAGCCCTGCGCATTTTTGGCACAAACTGGGATATAACTGAACTCAGAAAAGCAGAAAAAGAAAAGCTGGATGATTCGGAAAACAGGTATCGTTCCATTTTCTATGGCAGCCCCGATGGAATTATGATTACTGACGAGCAAACCGAAAGGATCATCTTTGCAAATCCGTCGCAATGCGAGATGCTTGGATATAGTGAAGAGGAACTCGAAACAATGACTATTTCCATGATTTATCCTGAAGTTTCTTTCCCGGCTGACTTTACGGAATTCGAAAAGCAGGCCGGAGGCGAGGATAATTTCCCCAATAATATTAAGGTCCTTAAAAAGAACGGAGATTTTTTTTACGCAGATATCAAACCAGATCGAATTACAATAAACGGCAGAAAATGCAAAGTCGGTTTCTTCCGTGACATTACTAAACGCAGGCATGCAGAAGAAATGTTACTGAAGAGCGAAGAACTGTACAGGTCATTGGTTTCCAATAGTTCCGATTTGCTTATTATATCTGATGAAAAAGGGATCACAACATTCTGTGGTCCGCAGTGTGAGAAAGTAGTAGGATATCATGCCAGTAAATTCATCGGGCAGATGATGCCCGACATCATTCATCCCGCTGATATGGACCGTTGTAAGCAAACATGGTCGGAGGTCTTTAATGACGGGTTTGAAATACGGGATTTTGAATACCGTATTATAGATGAAAATGGTGGGGTAAGGTGGATGTCACACACTGTAAATATGATTACTGTGAATAATAAACTGATGGGAATTCAAAATACCATCCGCAACATTACCGATCGCAAAATGGCAGAGAACGCTATCAGGCTAAGCGAAGAAAAGTATAAGACCATGTTAAATGCTTCTCCTGAAGGGATAGTATTAATCAACCTGAATGGAATCATTACTGAGATTTCTGAGATCGGGATCCCTCTTTTTGGCGAAAATTCCAGAGACGATATTATTGGGAAAGATATTGCTCAATTCGTTTCACCAGAGGAGAGTGACATATTTCGGGAGCTGCTTGCAAAGACAACCAATGAAGGGTTTACTCAAAATATCAAGCTGACCGTTAAAAAGAAAGACCAATCGGTATTCGCCGGCGAAATCAGCACCACTCTCATGCAGGATCAGGACGGGGCGCCCATTTCATTCATGCTCATTGTACGCGATGTATCGCAACGCAATAAAATCGAAGCAAAGCAGATACATTCCGACCGCATGTCAACACTTGGAGAAATGGCCGCAGGCATAGCACATGAGATTAACCAGCCTTTGAATATTATTTCAATGGTTATGGATAAGATTTTATTTGAGACAAACAGGACCGAAAACGTTGATGTGGATTTTATTAAAATAAAATCAGAAAAGATTTTTGAAAACATTACCCGTATCAGAGACATTATTGATCATGTAAGGACCTTTTCGAGACGACAGGATGACTTCATACCTATAGCCTTCGATATTAATTCAAGCATCGTAAATGCATCTTCAATGATTGTGGAACAGTTCAAGCACAACGGGATCAGCCTTAATCTTCACCTCGAGCCACACATTCCTCAAATACTTGGCAATACAAATAAATTTGAGCAGGTTATTATTAATCTCCTTGCCAATGCTAAAGATGCTGTGACAGAAATGAAAACCCAACGACATGATGCAGAAATGCTCATTGGAATCAGAACCTGGAAGGAAAATCAGAATATAATGGTTGAAGTTACAGATAATGGGTCAGGTATCAGTGAGGATGATATCCATAATATCATGCTTCCTTTTTACACTACCAAGGATGAAGGCAAGGGGACAGGGCTGGGTTTATCGATATGTTATCAGATCATCAAGGAAATGAACGGAAACATTGAGGTAATGAGCGAAAAATTTGTTGGAACAAAAATCAAACTTGTTTTGCCGGTCCAGAACAAGAAATAAAAATGAAGAGAAACTATCTAAAGAAACGCTTCCGTTTAAACTGACATACTCCAACTTCTTTATTTCAAGTTATTATGATATATGTTATAAATTTGGCCTGCTTTTATTTCTTTTTATAGCTTTGCCGTTCTTAATTTAAGACTTTGCATCCGCACCAAAACAACGGCAGTACCTTTCTACACTTTAGCTTCTTACATGATATTAAGGTGCATGGAATCTATTTCAGTTCATTTGAACGCCTGCTATCAATCTACCCCATCCTTAAAAAAGATCATACCCATGATTTCTATTCCCTGCTCTTCTTTAAAAACGGAGAGGGGAAGATAAAAATCAATAATAATTTATTTGAAGTAAAACCTAACACTATCTGCCTGGTTTCTCCCTGCCAGATCCATTCATTTGAGTCCGCTTCCGCGATGGAGGGACCTGTGATCTTATTTTGCCAGGATTTCTATGTTGAGGAATTCAGTTTCCTCAGGCTGCTGAACCTCTTTTCCTGTACTACTAAATTAACAGGCGAAATCTGCAATCCCTGTTTTAACCTTTCAGAGAAGGAGTTTAACCAGATATTCAGCATTGTTAATTCGATCGATACCGAATATGATAATTTTACACCATCGAATAATTCCGCCACTATAATCCGGTCACTCCTGAATATTATGCTTCTCAGGCTATCGGAATGGAATGACTCCGTTTCAGAAAATAAAAACAGCAGCGACACTGTACTGTTACATGAATTATCGCGACTGGTCGATTCCTATTTTATTAAGGAACATCATGTGAGCTTCTATACTTCTGCCTTCAATATCTCCGAAAAGCATCTTAATGATTTATGCAACAGCCATTTTAACTGCGGGTTGAAAAAAATCCTGAAAGACAGGCTTATGCAGGAGGCCAGAAAACTCCTCTTGTCTTCTGAACTCTCGGTTTCAGAGATCTCATACAAGCTGAATTTTGAAGACAATTCATATTTCAATAAGGTTTTCAAACAGGAAACACATCTGACTCCAAAGAGATTTCGTGATCTTCACAAGAAATTAGTACCATAAAAACTCAGAATTTTACCATTTTCACCATCTATGTGATTTTACATTTGCACAAAACATATCACATAGATTATGAAAACAAAAATTATTCTGTCATTACTCCTGGTTACTCTTTTTTCTGCCTGTAAAAAAGAAGATACTAATCCTGCAATTCAATCGCGCACCTTCGAAATTAATTCCAGCTCATCAATTGCCTGGAAATATTTTAGTTTTGAAAAGAATGACACTGTAATAATTACGGATCCTGCTGCTTCAACAGACTGGGATCTTGCTTTTCAGAGATACCGCATTAAAACAAACGGTGGTCTGTCAGGCAGTGCAATGGGCAGTGCAGCGAACTCTTATAAAAAGGGTCAGGCAGGATTTGATGCACTGACAAGTGTCTCAGACACTGCATCTTTTACTGACGATGGATCGATTCAGATTGCAGTTCAGCAGGGTTTTGCAACCTATATTGTCAACCCGGAACTCTATACCTGGTTCGCAATAGAACTTGCAGCCCTGGGAACCCAGATCGTTCCGTCTGATTTTGTTTATCTGGTTAAGACAGCCACCGGAAAATATGCAAAAGTATGGTTTAAAAGCTACTACAGTGCGACAAACCTTTCGGGCCATGTTACAATGCAGTATAAATATCAGCCCGACGGATCAAAACAGCTTGAGTAATCTGAATATCTTTTCGGAAACCTGATGATCTCTGCTATATGAAAAAATACATTCTCTTATTATTCATGGGTTTTTCTGTTGCTGCCTTTCCACAGGAAGCAATGCTTTCGGGCCACATTTCATTGCCCGATAGCATTCAGGCAGCAGGAGCAACAATTGTAGTAAAGGGTACTACTCTCGGTGCAGTGTCGGACAATAACGGATTCTATTTAATAAAAAGGATCAGCACAGGTCCGTGTATTTTGCGCATCTCCCTTCTGGGTTACGAGACCAGGGAAGAGTCGGTTGTAATTCATGAAGGCAGGAATAATTCAGATATGCTACTGAGCGAGAGCAATATAAATCTGAATGAAGTTGTAATTACGGGTACCAGAACGGAGAAGACATTAAAGGAGGTGCCTGTTCTTACGCAGGTAATAAACGGACGACAGATGCTCAATCTGGGTATTGCCACCGTTGCAGGCGCCTTGCAGACTATGGTGCCGGGAATAGATGTCAGCCAGTTCGGCACCAGGGTTTCAATAACAATGCAGGGGATGGATTCCAAATATGTCCTGTTCCTGGTTGATGGCGAACGTATTGCCGGAGAAGTAAACGGTGATATAGACTATTCGATGCTCAACATGGAGAACATAGAAAGGATCGAAGTAATTAAGGGGGCCTCATCTTCCCTCTATGGCTCAAATGCCATTGGCGGTGTTATAAACATAATAACGAAAAGGATTTCTGAATCATTCGATGGAAAATTCTATTCAAGGTATTCAAAATACAATGAGCTCTTCTCCGGGGGAGGTATAAGCATGAAGAAAGGAATTGTCGGATCGAGGACAAGTATCAATTACAGCAGCACCGATGGTTACGACAACACACCGGAGAGTCCTCACGACTGGACCCAGAACCCCTATTCATCGTACAACATTAATCAAAAATTCGAAATTACACCTACTTCTAAACTTTCCGTGGTTCCATATATCGGATATTACCAGTTTGAAAGGGGCAATGTAAGCGCCAGGCCGGCCCATGATCTCTACAAGAATATTAACATGGGAGTAAAGGGACAATATTATTCAGGAAAAAATTCATATGACTTCTCATATTACCGCGACAGGTACAATACCTACAATGTCCTGGAACTTGTTAATAATCAGAGAGACGTAGTTTCATATGATATAATCCAGACCCTCAGGGCGCAGGGAAATTTTAATCTTTCGGACAGAAACAACCTGATAGCCGGCATTGAATACAACTACGAAAACCTCTATTCGATAAGAAACGAAGGGGGCCTTAAAGGAGAAGGGGAGCAGGTCATCTACCTTCAGGAAGACCTCCGGATTGGAAGTAAATGGAATATAGTCGGAGGAATAAGGGCCAGCAGCCACAGCAGTTACGGATTTCACGCTGCACCAAAGATCTCAGTGATGCTTAAAGAGGGATTTTTTAACTTCCGGACCTCGGCAGGAACCGGATTTCGTTCCCCCTCTTTAAAAGAGTTATATATGAATTTCGACCACTTCGGGGAGTGGTATATAATAGGGAATACGGAATTAAAACCTGAGTCGTCGAGGTATATTTCAGGTTCCGCAGAGTATTCCCGGCCATGGAACAATTCATCAGTAACTGTTTACAGGAATAGTCTGACAGATATGATTACCGACCGCTGGCTGCCCGATTCCGTTCAGATGACAAGGCAGTATCAAAACATATCGAGCGCAACTGTTTATGGCATAGATTTCATGACGAAACAAAAAATAATGGGCGGGCTCTGGCTGAGTGCAGGTTACAGTTATGTAAATTCGCACGATAACCAGACAGCGCTGCAGTTATATGGAACAACAAAGCATTCAGGGAATATTTCGGCAGATTATAATTTCAGGAAGAAAAATTATTCATTTACCGCACAGCTCTATTGCAAGCTGATGGGAGAGAAGTTCTATGAAATTACGGATGAAAAAACTTATATAGACAGGCCTTTTTCCAACTGGAGGTTTACAATCTCGCAGGAATACAGGTGGCTGAGGGTGTCGACCGGAGTTGATAATATTTTCGGCCTGGTTATTCCGCAGAATGTGGATTTCATCTCTCCCGGGAGACGGTTTTTTATAGGTATGAATATCGATTTCGGCAAAATAAAATGAAAGTTGAGGCTCTTTCCCTCCCCCTTTGACCCACGAACAAACTGTCATCAAGAGCGAAGCGATGGGTCTTATCATATTGAATAATAAGTCGTTAATGATTTGTTTCTTTGCCAGGTTTTAGTATTGATCCATTATTAAAAAGCACTGGAATTTCTTTATTCATCATTCCCGATAATCATTTTATTTAAAGGGTGATCTTACAATAGCTGTCATATTTTTTGTCAGTTGGCAGATAACCTGTTTTTGACTCATTCCCGTTAGTCATATTCAATATTTTTCGTTGCGCTGTATATTAAAAGGCGCTCTTTCTTATAAAAATAAGTTATGCCGAAGCCGAATTGTTGTAATGCATTGAATATTAACACTATAGCGGGGGGGGTAAAATAGGTTTGTATAAATCAATTACCTACATTCGTGCTGGCTTGACTCTCACATTTTTATTTTCTTAATTCTAAGGTTCTTAGCCGGGGAAATCTTCAGTTTTTATTTACGATTTACAATATAAATCCTGCAAATCATAATTCTTTGGAATAATGAAAAATTTGAACATGTCTCAAATAGCAAAACTTCGTAAGAAGGCAGAAGAGCAACTGGAAGATCCTATGTCAAAAATAAGTTTGCCCGATGAGACAGATAACCTGAAACTTATTCATGAACTTCAGTTACACCAGATAGAGCTGAAAATGCAAAGCGATGAGCTTCAGGTACACCAGATAGAGCTGAAATTGCAAAACGAAGAACTTCTGCTGGCAAAAGTACAAGCTGAAACTCATTACCGAAAATATATGGAATTATATGATAGTTCGCCTACGGGCTATCTTACACTTTCCAAAGAAGGATTAATTATTGAATTAAACCTCAGCAGTGCAGCGATTCTTGGCAAAAATCGCACTCAATTAATTAGCAGCAGGTTCGGGTTTTTTATATCTATAGACACGAGGCCTGATTTCAATATTTTTCTTAAGAATATCTTTTGTAGTAAAGCCCGGGAAACCTGCGAGTTAACTCTTTTGACCGGTACTAATTTGACAATACGCATTTTACTTGCCGGCAAAGTTACCGAAAATGACCAGCATTGTGCTGTAAGCATGGTCAATATTACAGAAACCGCGATATTTAAGGCGCTGCAGCTGAGCGAGAAACGCTATCGCACTTTGGTTGAGTGGTCGCCTCATAGTGTTATTGTTCACAATGGCATGAAAATAGTTTATGCAAATCCTGCAGCTGTAATAATGTTTGGAGCAGCGTCTGCACAAGATCTTGAAGGAACAAATATAATGGATCGGATACATTCCGACTATAGACAGATAGTGCTGGAACGGGTAAGAAGAGTGATTAAAGATGGCGTTGATGCCCCCTTGATGGAGATGAGATACTTTAAGCTCGATGGAACTACCATTTATGCTGAAGTGCAGGGGACAATAATTAATTACGAGGGAGTTAAATGTGTTCATTCTTCTCTGCACGACATAACAGAGAGCAGGAAGATGGCTGATGAGTTGCACAGAAGAAATGCCAGATTTAACTCAATGATATCAAATATTTCAGATGTAATTGGTATTATGGGTGCTGATGGGATAATGACATATAAAAGCCCGAACATCGAGAAGTGGTTCGGATGGCTGCCCGAAGAACGCGTCGGCACCTCTGGCTTTTCAACAATCCATCCTGATGATATAGAAAGTGCTGGGAAGGTCTTTTATTCTTTGTTTGAGAAAGATGGACTGGTAAAAACATTAGAATTCAGATATCTGTGCAAAGATGGAAGTTATAAGCCTATTGAGCTTACTGCTGCAAACCTTTTGCATGATCCTGCTATCAATGGCGTATTGCTGAATTACCGCGACATTACTGTTCGCAAGCAGGCCGAAAACATACTGCGCGAAATCAATTCCCAACTCGAATCGGCCATCGCTATTGCAAATAGAATGACAATGCAGGCAGAATCAGCTAATAAGTCGAAAAGCGTTTTTCTGGCAAATATGTCGCATGAGATCAGAACACCCTTGAATTCAATAATTGGTTTTTCACAATTGATGAACCACGATAAAACATTAACAGATTCACAAAAGGAGTATCTAAATTCAATTAATCGTGCCGGAGAACATCTTCTGTTGCTTATTAATGATATCCTGGAATTGTCAAAAATTGAAGCAGGACGCGTGGTATTAAACCCTACAAATGTTGATTTACATGCCCTGCTAAAAGATATCCAGATGATTTTTAAAGAGCAGGCCCAGGCTAAGCAACTCCGGTTTATTTTTGAAACCTCTGTTGAACTGCCTCGTTACGTAATAGTAGATGACAGCAAATTACGCAGGATCTTTTTCAATCTTATCGGAAATGCAATAAAATTCACCGACGAAGGTGGTATTTCAGTCCATACCCGGGTTGATAAAGTAAATAAAGTTACAAACAGGCTGGTTGTGGAAATTCAGGATTCAGGAACTGGCATCTCTGAAAACGAATTGGAAAAGCTTTTCAAACACTTTGAACAAACAAGTGCCGGAATTTCAAAAGGGAGTGGTACAGGCCTGGGGCTCGTTCTTAGCCGCGAACTGGCTGTTTTAATGGGCGGCAATATCACGGTTGTCAGCGAACAGGACAAAGGCTCAATATTTACATTCAATGTGGAAATGAAAGAAGGGAAAGAAGACGATTGTAAGGTCAATATTAGAAAACAGATTATTGGCATAGAAAACACAAAAAATGCATATAGGATATTGGTTGTCGATGACAAAGCAGAAAACAGGAAAGTGGTTGAATATCTTCTCAATTTAATTGGCTTTGAAACAAAGGAAGCAGTTAGTGGCGAAGATGCCATTGCAAAATTTGAAGAGTGGAATCCGAATCTTGTTTTAATGGATATGCGTATGTCAGTTATGGATGGCTATGAGGCAACACGCCGTATTAAACTAACGGAAAAAGGCAGACAAACACCAATCATAGCATTAACTGCCAGCTCGTTTGAGGAGGAGCGAAAAGAGGCAATTGCACTTCTTATCGATGGTTATATTCGTAAACCGTTTCGTGAAAGTGAGTTGTTTGGCACAATTGGAACTGTTCTGGGTATTAAATACATTTATGAGGAAGAAACTACTCCGGTTGTCCTCGGAAATAATACAAATACCGATGAGGCATTTGCCCTGGATCTTGCAAAAGTTCCGGATTCAATAGTAATCCAAATGCGTAAGGCTCTTGAAGTTGCAAACTTTAATTTATTGACCGAATACATAATAAAAATTAAACCGGATTATTCAGAACTGGCTAATTACCTTATCATTCTTGTAAATAATTTCGACTACGTAAGCTTAAAAAAAGTATTAAATCAGAAGGGGATAAAATAATGGGAAAAGAGACAGAAACAGAAACAAACATGGATATCCCAAACATTCTTATTGTGGATGACATAGGTGCAAATCTCAAATTACTGAACGGAATACTTATTCCTGAAGGTTATAACATCCGTCAGGTTACCAGTGGCGAGCTGGCCTTGCAGGTAGCAGAAAATGAGAAGCCCGACCTTATTCTTCTTGATATTATGATGCCCGGGATGGATGGATATGAAGTTTGCCGCAGGTTAAAAATGAACCCTGAACTAAAAGATATACCTGTTCTTTTTATCAGTGCACTGAGCGAAACTAATGATATCGTAAAAGCATTCCTGGCAGGCGGTGTTGATTATATAAATAAGCCTTTTCATGCAGAAGAGGTCAGGGCCAGGGTTAGCACTCATCTGAAACTTCACAGGCAGAGCAGAGAACTCAGGGAACTTAATGCCACAAAGGATAAGTTCTTCTCAATCATTGCTCACGACCTGCGAGGACCATTCAGCGGATTTTTAGGATTAACCAATATCCTGGCTGATAAATCTGAAAGCATGACCAGTGGCGACATTCATTTTTTTTCTTTGGCGATGAAAGACTCTGCAGCCAATCTCTTCAGTTTACTCGAAAACCTGCTCGAGTGGGCACGATTACACAGGGGAGTAATGACGTTTGAACCTAAGTCCATCCTATTGATGCCGATGGTTTCAGAAAAGTTGCGCCTGGTATTAGATTCTGCCAACAAAAAAGGGATTGAGATAAGATATGATATTCCGGCAGGTCTGGAAGTTTCTGCCGATGCTTATATGCTGGCATCAATAATGCGGAATCTGGTCTCCAATGCCGTGAAATTCACTGTCAAAAGCGGGAATATAGTAATTGGAGCAAAAAAGGTGCCGGGAAATGCAGTTGAGATATCAGTCAGGGATACAGGTATTGGAATGAAACCAAAAATGGTTGATGATTTATTCCGGCTTGATATTAAAACAAACAGACAAGGCACCGCGGAAGAACCAAGCAGTGGCCTTGGACTCATTTTATGCAAGGACTTCGTTGAAAAGCATGGCGGCAGGTTATGGGTGGAAAGCGAAGAGCACATAGGCTCAACATTTTATTTCACATTTCCTAACAATTGAATAGAAGTCAGAAATAAAATCAAACTCTAATCATTTTTATTCAATCGCAGTTTCATCATCAGATCCGTCTGTTCGTCATCACCCAGTTTGAATATATGCCTGTCAAACTCAATGAAACCATTTTTTTTGTAGAAACTAATTGCTTTCGGATTCTCTTCCCAAACACCCAGCCAGACATATTCAGCATTTGCCAGCATTGCTGTTTGGATTGCCTTTTCGTAAAGCAGCTGTCCGACTCTTTTTCCCTGAAATTCCTTTAGTACATAAATTCGTTCGATCTCAAGAGCCTTGTTATCTTTTAATTCGGTTTGTGATGGTCCGAAGTTCACTTTCAGATAGCCGATTATTGTATTGTTAAGTTCTGCAAAATAGAAATGAGAGTCTTGATTATTCAGTTCAGCAGTTAATTTGTCAATTGATAATCCTTCTTCAAGGTATTTCTTCATGTTTTCCTCCGTGTTTCCATCTGCAAATGTTTCGAAGAAAGTCACCCTGCTGATTTTTTGCAACTTGTAAATGTCATTGAGACTTACCCTTTGTATGTTTATTGTTTCCATGCTCATTCCTTATTACAAATACTAATATATTGTTTTTTTCGTTAATTTTACCTGACTATTTTACACTGAGTATCATTACCTATGACTGGATGTAAATGTAACTTAAGATTAATTATTATTCTGGTTTCAATTCTTTCAAACCAGGCTTTTTCGCAGCAAATCAATTATCAGGATAGCCTGAAGAAGATTGATTCCCAAAAAGCAGATTTAAAGCCAAAGATGGCTTATTCTCTTGGGAGCACCTTCCTTTATATTCCTCATTTAGGTAGTGTCACCGGTTTTACGGTTTCGCCTTCTATATCCGTTCCCCTGACTCCAAAATTGTCGGTTAATGGCGGAATTATTGCCGGGCGTCTTTATTCTACCTTGTTTAATTCAACCTCTGAAGGGGCAGAATTTGGGGCATTTAACCAAATATCTCTATACGGATCAGCAAGCTATCATGTTAATTCTCAGTTGACTTTATATGGAATGGGGATAAGACAACTCGCAGGCAATTCCCCTCTGTTTTCTCTCCCAAAAAGCAGCTATACATTCGGATCTGTTTATAATTTCGGGAGTTTTTCAATAGGTCTTTCTGTGCAGATGTCAAAATGGAATAATAATTTCAGCCCTTTGTCAACCGATGGATCCAGGAACTTTTATTCCCCCTTTGAGCAAAGACCAGGTTTCTGGTATTAACCCGATACAGCATCTGCCTGTTTCATCTGATACGATTTTACAGTTATCAACCCGGCTATTCATCGTCATCTGACCATAGCAAATCCCGGTATGATAGCAATTATCATACATTTAGAAACAACAGGAAGTTGTCATAAGTATTAAAAGCGGAGGGACTTTTACTCCAGAATATACTGTTTAAACTTCTTAAACAATATCTCCTCATCAGTTTTTATTCTGATCCCTTCTATGAGAATTTCTGCCAGACCTGCAAGTTTTGAATCGTTAAATCCTGCTTCGATCGCAAATTTCTTTATCATCCTCTTTTCATTTTCATCTACAACATCATCGGCAAGTATCATCTCACCCATATTGTAAAGATGTTCGAATTTTTCCTCAAGACTGTAGGGAGGATTATAATGAGAGTTGCTCTCCGTTTCAATAAGATGGTCAATTTCAGGGTCGGTAAGCCCGAATTTTTTACCTTCCTTATGCAGGAGATCAAACTCTTCCTGATCAATTTTACCATCGATTTTCGATACCTGTACAAGATGAACAAATGCCTGTTTGTTCACTCTTTTTCCATGATTTGTAATAAAATCCGTGAAGCTCATATTATGATAATATTAGAGTTTAAGCTGAATATGCATACTGTAAAGTTAAAAAAATAATGTTTGTTTCCTTCTGTACCGGAATCAGGAATAGTTATTTTGTTTTGAACCATAGCCTTCCGCAACCTGACACAGGAGACTCATTAGTTTCCGGGAAGATTTGTTAATTCAATGTGGAGTAAAGAATAAAGAAAAGACCCGTGTCGTGCAACGCGGGCAGTTTTTTATTGTCTTTTAGCTGTTATAATATTTCAAAATTAACTACACCTGATATGTTAAAGAACTTTTTCATTAATGTACTCCGCAATATGAGGAAGCAGCGCGGATATCTTCTCCTGAACGTAGGTGGTCTGGCAATCGGACTTACAAGTTTCATTTTCATTGCATTGTATGTGATAAATGAACTAAGCTATGACAGATTTCATAGAAACTACAAAAATATCTACAGTCTGAAAGTTGTTGGCCGTATGGCAGGAGGAGTATTGGATCAGGCTGTTACTGCAGCCCCAATGGCTCAGGCCATGCTGAACGATTATCCTGAAGTTTTACATGCAACCAGGGTAACTCAGATGGGAGCATGGCTTATTCGTTTCGGGGAAAACAAGTTCAATGAGGATGGAGTTCTGTTTGCTGATTCTACATTCTTCAGTGTTCTTGATTTCAAATTGCTTTCAGGAGATCCAAAAACAGCGCTGGTGCGCCCCCGTTCAATGATTCTTACAGAAGACTATGCAAAAAAGTATTTTGGATCTCAGGATCCGATGGGACAAAAAATGATTGTGGAAGCCGATACTATACTTTATACTGTAACAGGAGTAGTTCAGAATGTTCCCGACAATTCACATATTAAATTTGACATGCTTGCTTCTATGAGCACCTATCCTGGACAGGCGAATAACCCAAACTGGGTAAGTCATAACTTCTATACCTATATTGTGGTGAAAGATGGAACAGAGAGTAAGATTCTGCAGGAGAAATTCGAGGGGATGATAACCAAGTATGTGGGCCCTCAGATTCAACAGATTCTGGGCTTTTCTATTGATGATTTCAAAAAAGCCGGCAATGATTTCAGCTACAGTCTTGAACCTTTAAAGGATATGCACCTGAAGGGTGCAACACAGTACAATCTTGAACCATTAGGCTCCTTGAGCACCGTATATATTTTTGCAGTTATTGCCATTCTGATACTCATTATTGCTGTCATAAATTATGTAAATCTTGCAACTGCGAAGTCGGCAGGGAGGGCAAAGGAGGTTGGAGTAAGAAAAGTTTCGGGAGCAAATAAGAGAGGTCTCATTTCTCAATATCTGGGTGAATCACTTTTAATTGTAACCATATCTGCAATACTGGCTGTATTATCTGTATATGCCTTTACCCATTTTTTTAATCAACTTATTGGTAAAGAGCTGACATTCACTATTTTTGATAGCTACCTGGGTTTTGTTTCCTTAATCGTTCTTATAATTGTCGTTGGCATTTCTGCTGGTTTCTATCCTGCGTTTGTGCTTGCCTCCTTTAATCCTGTTGAGGTATTAAAGGGAACCTTAAACCCGGGATCAATGTCAAAAAGGTTAAGAGGCATACTCGTTGTATTTCAGTTTACGGTTTCGATAGTGATTATTATAGGGTCTATTATTGTCTATAGCCAGCTGAATTTCATGACAAAAAAAGACCTGGGATTTGAAAAGGAAAACCTTATAGTTATTCGCCGGCCTGATGCCTTCTTCAGGCAGATGACTTCATTCAGGGACCAGCTTTTACAAATACCCGGTGTTGAAAAGGTTGGTTATTCACGCCAGGTACCCGGGACAAATTTTAGTAATAATGCGTTTTTCAATGATGAGGATGCAGAAAAGAAAACCTATCTCTTGCAGCAGGCACAGGTAAGCTTTGACTTTCCTGAAGCATTGGGCGTTAAACTAGCCGACGGCAGATTCTTCTCCCGCGAATTTAATACTGATTCACTTGCAGTATTGTTGAATGAGGCAGCAGTTAAGTCACTGGGTTTGAAAGATCCGGTAGGTAAATACCTTCTTCAGCCAACTGGTCCGGGTCAGTTTCAGAAATTAAAGATTATTGGGATAATGAAAGACTTTAATATTACTTCATTGCATAAACCCATCGACCCTGTTTGCTTTACAGTTTTGGGGCAGGGAGGCGGTGATCAGTATGCCACAGTCAGACTTTCAGGCAGCAATACCAATGCAACGATAAGGGAGATTGAGCAGAAGTGGCAGAGTTTCACTTCCAATCAACCGTTTCAATATGATTTTTTCTCTGATACCTGGAATAATCTGTATAATTCTGAAATGAAGACAGGGAAAATATTTGTTATTTTCTCAATACTTGCAATCTTCATTGCTTGTCTTGGATTACTTGGTCTTGTAACATATTTAACAAACAAAAGGACCAGGGAGATCGGGATAAGGAAAACCTACGGAGCATCGATAAATGTTGTTTTGCAACTCCTGTCGAAAGAGGTTGTTTACCTGATTCTTCTTTCCTCGGTGATTGCATATCCCATTGCTTATTTTGGTGCAAAATACTGGCTCGAAGGATTTGCAGACAAGATTAGTGTCAGCCTGTTTGTGTATCTGTCAGCGACTTTGATTGTTTTAATTATAGGGTGGATGTCAATAAGTTATCAAACCATTAAAGCTGCAAATTTTAATCCTGCCAGAGCCCTGCGAATTGAATAATTTAAAGTTAAAAAGCATAACAGATGAAGTACTAACGGGAGGATGCTCCTTCCCAAATCCTGGCAAGAATCCTGGTGAAAGTTTCAGTGGATATTTAAATGTTTTAAGTATTATAAGGGGCTATCTCTTAGATCAGTTATTTTGATTTTTTCTGAATCCTCAATCCCAATCATCGCATTTATAAGTTTTATTTCGATATAGTGCTTAAGATCATATACATGTATGTCTTTTTCAGTAATAATCCTATTATTTAACAAGTTAAACCGTCTGGTACCTTTAAGAAGACAGGTTGACGGGGTGACCCAATTGCCATTGATATCCATGAATATTACGTTGGCAAAAGAGGTGTCAGTAACCATCCCGTTTTTTATAATAAGTATGTCATCGCACCCTCCCCTTAGTTCCGATAATCTTTCTATTTTTGTCCTATCTGTAAATTTATAGGAGTAACTTATGTTGTCATCATTTACAAGGCGGAGAGATCTGACAGGTCGCAAAACATAGGGTATGAACTCAATTTCAACATTTTTTTCATCATAAATCACTCTGCATTTATAGACTCCTTTCAAAGCATTCTGAGGCACATCAATTATTTTTTCAAGATGAACATCTCCTTTTATTCCGAATAGATCCTTTAAAGACCTTCCCATCCGCTCATTATGGTAACAAATATTAAGCAGTTTCCCATCATCTACCTTAATCGTTTCAACCAACAGGGACATATACTTTTGATATTAGTTCTTCATATTCTTTGACAGGATCGCTCATATAAGTAATTCCGCCACCGCTCTTAAAAAAAAGTTTATCGCCAGTTTTTTCAATATATCTGATCATTACACCACTGTCAAGAGAGGTACCATCAAATACACCAAAAACACCTGTATACCAACCTCTTTCATAGTTTTCACTCCCTTTAATGATTTTGATGGTTTCTTTCTTGGGTGCTCCGGTTACAGATCCGGCTGGCAGCATTCCCGTAATAATCTCACCAAGATGCTTTTCATATTTATCACCTAGATTACCAGTAATTTCAGAGCTCATCTGAAGCATCTCGCTCTTTCCGGTTTTTATCCTGTCAATATACCTGTACCGTGTTACTCTGACTTCATCAGCAACTCTGCTAAGGTCGTTTCTGATAAGGTCAATAATGGTATTATGCTCGGCTTCTTCTTTTATGTCATCAAGAAGAATTTTTTCAGCGTCCTGGACTGATGCATCAATTGTCCCTTTCATTGGGAAGGATTTTATTGACCCATTATTTATTCTAACGAATATTTCGGGTGAAAAAACCACAAAGCTATTATGATACAGCAGTTTATATTTTGCAGCGCTGGCATAAAAAATTTCTTCCAGTGTCATATCAATATCAATTTCTGTCGGAAATGTAAGATTAAGCAGATAGGTATTCCCCAGTGCAATGTTTTTCGTGACAATCGAGAATGCTTCTGAATATCTGGTGAATGAAACCGGATGCTTTTTTAATGAAATCTCTTTGGTGTATATTTGCTCCGGGAGCTTACTTGAGATCAGTGGTGTTGAAAATTTAATTCCGGTGGGAAGTGAAGTAAGTTTATGTATTTCAGGTGACATCATTTCAAAATCAACAATAAAAATAAATGGCTCTTTATCAGCGCCATACTTATTCATTAAGCCGATAAAATTATCAATGGAAGTCCCAGCCATAAGAGTATTGATTGTCGATAATTACGATTCATTCACGTATAATATTGCTCATTCAGTAAGAAGTTATCCGGGATCAAACATACAAATTATTGAGGCAGGCAAGATAGATCTCGAAGAAATTGATCTGTTTGACAAAATCATCTTTTCCCCGGGGCCAGACCTGCCGCGGCCGGGAAATATAATGGAACAAATATTAAAACACTATTCCGGTAAAAAATCTATTCTCGGGATTTGTTTGGGCCTGCAAGCTATTGTACTTTTCTATGGTGGTAAACTAAGGCAACTGGATGAGGTAGTACATGGTAGAAAAATACTGATCTATAAGAGTGGAATCTACAGCAATATCCTCAAAGATATCCCCGATCGTTTTGAAGCGGGGTTTTATCATTCATGGGAAACAGATCCCGATTTTTTACCCTCAACACTGGATGTTACTTCAACCTCTGCATCTGGAAGGATAATGAGTGTGAAACATATAACAGATGATGTTGAAGCAGTTCAATTTCATCCTGAATCGATAATGACACCTCGAGGAGAGAAAATAATACACAACTGGCTCAGATAAAGCTCATTTGAAAAGCCAGGGATATGAACTACATCCGACAGGTTCTTTTCCAATATTACCCAATACCACTATATAAAAGGGAAGGTAAAAACACAACATTAAAGCCAGTTATTTTTACTGCGCAGATGGATGTTGTAACAGCAGTATATAAGCACTGAAAACAAACAAAGAAAGAAATCCCAATCTCATATTAATTGAGGCCAAGAGAAAAGCAAAAATCAGTATCGTTTTGGTAGTCGAGAAATGACTCCTTATTGGAAGGAGATCTTAAAAGAGGTATTACATTATTAAAGTAAAATACATATTGAAAAATCAAACTATAAATAAGAAAGAAAACCTTATTGGTTCATTAAAAAACAAATCCAGGACAGTATTTATTTTTTTATTCTTTATTTCGGCAAATCTTTTTGCACAAAACAGTTATACGATTAGCGGGACTGTATTAGATGATCAAAACCAACCAATAATTGGTGTTTTTGTTCTTATTAAAGGAACTACAACAGGAGTTGTTTCCGATGAGAAGGGTAATTTTAGTCTGAAAACTAATAAGCTCTTACCAGTAAGATTGGTAATAAGCTTTACCGGATTACGCACACAAGAAATTGATGTATTCGAAAGACAAGCTCTTCAAGTATCACTTAGTCAAAGTTTAAACAAATTGGAGGAAGTGGTAGTTTCAGCATCGCAAAAATCGGAAGTTTTATCCAAAGTTCCGATTTCATTACAAACCATAAGTTCAACTGAGTTAAAAAGCATTCCCGGTGGAAGTTTTTATAATGCAATCTCCACATTACAGGGTGTAAATACAATAAATGCCAGTATTGCTTTTACAGTATATAATACCAGAGGATTTCAAAGTTCTACTAACTTACGTTTTGTTCAATTGGTAGATGGTGCAGACAATTCTTCTCCAGAATTAGGTATCCCAATTGGAAATACCATTGGACCTGGTGAATTAGATGTTAAACGCGTAGAATTAATTCCTGGGGCTTCATCTGCCATTTATGGGTTAAATTCATCAAACGGGTTAATTAATTTAATAACAAAAGATCCTTTTACCTCACAAGGTTTAAGTGTTAGTCTAAAATCTGGTGTAAATAATGCAAATTCTCCTTTAAAAACCAGCGAAAATATTCAAGCTTCACCATACAACAATTTTTCACTTCGTTATGCAAAAGCTTTAACGGATAAAATTGCATTTAAAGTGAATTTAGGTTATTTAAGAGCCCAGGATTGGGTTTCAGGAGATGTTAATGACTATCAAAATTATAATGGGAAAGGTATTTATGATTTAATTGATCCAGGTTATGACGGAGCAAATGTTTATGGTGATGAGGGTGGATTGTCAAATAATTTAATATTAAAAGGAGTTCCAACACATGTTAGCCGGACAGGCTATTTGGAAAAGGATTTAACAAATTATAACAGCAAATTACTTCATGCAGATGCGTCGTTGGTTTATAAAATTTCAGATAGTACCAGAATTTCATATACTTACCGGGTTGGTGAGATGGATGGAATTATTACAAGATATAACAGACTAAAATTTGATAATTTTGTTGTTCAGCAACATGAAGTTGAGTTTAAAAGTCCGAGTTTTTCATTTCGTTCATATATCAACACAGAAAACTCCGGGGACTCATATAATATCAGATTTTTAGCTGACGGCCTGAATACTGCTGCTTCGACAAATGCAAATTGGAATACAAATTATATAGCAGCATATAATGCAGCAATTGCTGTTGGACAATCTGTTAATCAGGCATATCAAACAGCTCGCGCTGCGGCTGACATAAACAGATTTCAACCCGAAACTGCCAGATTTGATAGTGCTGTAAATGCAATTAAGCAAAATCCAAATTGGAAAACCGGCGCAAAATTTCTTGCCAAAGGTTATTTATGGCATAACGAGGCTATTTACGATTTATCAAGTTTTACCAAAGAAGTCGCAGATTTAATCATCGGTGCAGATTACCGTTACACGCAGGTTAAGTCAGACGGAACAATTTATGCTGATACTACCGGAGGAAAACCCGTTTCTAATGTAAAATTTGGAGGGTTTATTCAAGCGGCTCGTAATTTAGGTGATTACTTCCGATTAGTAGGTTCTGTTCGTTTTGATAAGGACAAATACTTTAATCCTAAATTTACAGAAAGAGTGGGTTTAATTTTTGCTCCAAACAAAACAAATAACTATCACTTATCTTATCAGAATGGATATAGATTTCCTACTTTTTATGAAGCCTGGACTAATGTTACAGTAGCAGCTGGCATTTTTGTTGGTGGTATTCAACAAAACGTACAACCATAAAGTCTTTTTTTTGCCACGAAGGCGCAAAGGCACGAAGTTGATCCAAGGTAATTGATTAATAATAAGCTATTTGTGAGACTTAGCGTCTTCGCGTCTTCGGTGCAATTGCATTTATTATCTTTTTCAGAGGGGGCTCTTTATTTAATCTTTTAGAACCAATGTCGGTTTCCTGTTCATACATTTCACAGGGGATTCGTTCAATAACCCTATAATATCCCTCTGTTGATTCCCTGCTTCATATACTTAGCCAGACTCGCCGGATAGTTTTTTATTACCCGGAGGCGGAATGTCCCGTTATTTCACCGAATAAATCCCAGGGGCATTACTGTTAATTAATTAACAGCTTGAAATTCAGAATTATAAAATACAAGTTATGCCTTGAAATATAAAACATTATTATATTTACTGAGATTTTTTTAAGGGAATGGAATCATTTTGTTTAAATCTTTTGCAGGGACAAATGGTTCAGTGGGGCAATAGGGATAAAACATAATGAAATATCTTCGGAAAAAGTACTTGCAGGATCTGTGGAGATTACTTGTCAGGTTCATGGCAAAAATAAAGAGTGACTGAAATGATTTATATGGCTTATTAATTTAATTGAAATGAAAAAGGAAAGAAGAATTTGTAACTGCTTGTTAGTTTTTTTGGGAATTGTTTTAATTGCCGCAACTAGTTGTAAAAAGGACGATTCTATCGTACTTTCAGTAGGGGACAGCTATCAGGGTGGCAAAATCGCCCATTTATTGGTAAACGGTAATCCTGGGTTTGACGCAAATGTACAGCATGGTTTAATTGCTGCATTAACTGATCAGAGTACAGGCATAATATGGTGGAATGGAGCTTCCTCATTAACAGGGGCTACCGCAACTGCTTATGGAACAGGTAATGCAAATACGAATACAATTGTTGCCAGCCAGGGAGCAGGGAACTATGCTGCAAAACTGTGCAGCGATTTGGTATCAGGTGGCTATAATGACTGGTATCTGCCCAGCAAAGATGAGTTATTCATTCTTTATACAAACAGGCTTCTTATTGGCAATTTTGAAAATAGTAACTATTGGTGTTCCAGCGAAGTCAGTGCAGGAACTGCCTTACTGTATAGTTTCAGCATTAACCTTCAGGGAAGCGGTGGTAAGGGCTTTTTGGCCAATGTTCGCGCGGTGAGGGCTTTTTGATAATTCCAGGCTATCTTTCCCCAAACGCATAAAGGAACTCTGCAGTGCGCAGGTAAATCTTGCTGTCAACTATAGCAGGTGTAGCGGTTATATTTTCTTCAAGGTTATTTTGTGCAAGGATTTTAAAATTATCACCTGAATCGAAAATGGTTACAATCCCGTTACGGGATGCTATCATGATTCTGCCATCAGAGGCTACTGGTGAAGAAAAATAAGCACCAGTGGCACCTGATTTTTCCCGGTAAACCAATTTACCGCTTTCTGAATCAAAACAGGATATGATACCTCCATCCCTGATCATATAAACATGACCATTGTAATAGAGCAACGAAGAGACATGGGCCGCCTGCTCCGGATTATTCCATAAATAATTCGACACACTTACATCGCCCTCGCCCCCGAGCCTGATAGCTTTTATTCCCTCTTTTGCATAGAAAGATTTTGCCGACACAATTGTCTGATTGTATTCCCTCCTGTTAATAAAACCATCGTTGTTATTATCCCACATCCAATAAAAATCAGTAATGGAAAAGATGGGAGAGATCTCCTTCTTTTCAGGATACATTAGAAAATTGAAATCTTTAATCTCATCTTTATCAATCAATGAATCCCTGTTCTTATCATATTTAGTTGCCATTTCGCTGAAGCTCAGGAACTGTGCAGTCATTTCAGGATTGCCATAAGTGCTGTGGCCGGCTGTATAAATTTTATCCTTACCAATAACCGGAGTGCATACTGCGTCAGATACACCAATTGCAAACCACCAGATGCGCTGACCGGTTTTTGTCTCATAACCTGCAACTTCATCACTGGAGTAGATTATTGCCTGGTTTTTATAAATAACAGGAGTAGAATAACTGTCTCCATCATAATTATCGCGCCTTGGAAGAGAATATTTCCATACAGTTGACCCATTATATTTATTAATAGCGATGAGGTGCGGATCATCCGATTGTCCCATTAAGTTCAGGAGCACAAGATCGTTTGTAACAACAGGGGAGGTTCCCATTCCATGTCGCGATTTAGGAACCGGAAGAGTTTGCTCCCAGATTAATTTACCATCAAAATTATAACACAGGATGCCATAAGAGCTGAAGTATAAATAGACTCTTTCACCATCAGTTGCCGGTGTGGCTGTGGCAGGGTTACTTAGTGGGTTTAACTGTTCGAATTCCATGACTGAAATATCTTTCTCCCATCTGATGGTTCCGTCTTTACGGTTTATGCAATAAATTTTCAACTGTTTACCTTGTTCATTATACCCCGTTATAAAAATATTATCCTTCCAGATACAGGGAGATGAGTGCCCTGCCGGGAGATTTGTTTTCCATAATACATTCTTAGTGGCACCAAAGAGGATAGGAGGATTCTGATCAGCATCTGCCACTCCTGAACAATTGGGACCTCTGAAATTAGGCCACACATTCCGGTTTGAGTTCTGTGAAGAATTTGAACATACGGCGAGCACAACAACTACTGTTGTCAGGCACATTAGATTGTAAATATTTCTCATGATCTTATTTTTTGAAAATGAAGAACACTTATATTACCCTCTGAATAGAGCCGAATATATTACCTAAGGGTCAATTTTTTAATAATCAACCCATTCACAAAGTTAACCCTTAAAAAAGCTAAAGTCAACTTTATTTTTCCGCCAAAGAACAAATAGGTTTTAAAACACATTGCCTTGATTCCGGATTTATCATTTAATTATTAGCTTGCTACTGTTAAAGTCCGATAAATTATAATTGCAATAACCATGAAAAAAATCTGTTACAGCTTGTTCATTATCCTGATGATTGTTAGTTTTTCAACATTGTCTGCGCAGGAAAGTAAAGTAGTAAATAATATTATTAAGATCGGGCAGACCGATAATCAGACCATGAACCATCTGGATATTCTCTCAAACCGTATTGGTGGAAGAATTTTGGGTTCTTACGCCTATGAAAATGCTGCACAATGGGCTGCCTATGAGTTCAAAAAATGGGGCATGGAAGTTCAGATGGACGAAGCGGGTTCATTACCAGTTGGATTTGACCGTGGTCCCTGGTTCGGCAGGATGTTGAGTGAAAACGGAATGGATCTGCATTTTGCTACTCCATCCTATACTTCAGGAACTAAAGGAGTGCAGAGAGGACATGTACTCATTGAACCTAAGTCTAAGGCGGATTTTGAACGGATGAAAGGTGCTCTTAAAGGAGCCTGGGTTCTGATAAGCGGGACAAATACCGGCTGGCCGATTGATTACTCTTTGAAAGGAGACTCCATGAGAGCAAAGGTAATTACTGAAAATGATACTATTGCAAAAAAGAACAGGGAGATAATGATGGAAAACAGAAGCAATTCCGGGAAGGAACAAAAACCTGCTCTCCCTTATAAAGAAGAACCTGCACTGTTTTATAAGGAAATGCGAGAAGCGGGCATCCTGGGAATAATTCAATCCTCCGCCGTACCGATCAGAGCTTTATACGACAGGAAGAACATTGAAAAGATGACGTTTGAAACTCTTCCTTCAACGCCGGATATTAAACTTGAAGAGCAGCAGTACAAGGTCATTGAACAGATGGCAAAGGAACGCAGGTACTTTCAGCTTGAATTTGACATCAGGAACCATTTCCGTATGGGCCCTGTAAAATACCATAATGTGATTGGAATTATAAAAGGAACAAAGTATCCCGATGAATATGTTCTGATGGGAGGTCATCTCGATGCATTTGATGTCGCAAGCGGGGGAGTCGATGATGGTTCCGGAATCACTCCTGCAATGGAAGCTGCGAGACTGATCATGGCTGCCGGAGGAAAACCAAAACGCACAATACTTGTATGTCTCTGGGCAGGAGAAGAGTTCGGACTCTGGGGTTCAAAAAGCTGGGTTGAAA